>JADHME010000038.1 GCA_016780245.1 Flavobacteriaceae bacterium
GTCCATTTAAAAAATAATTTGATAAAAATGCAACTAAAATTCCTGTGACTAAATTAAATTGATATAATCCAACTAGTTTACCTCTATTTTTAGCTGGTGCAATTTCTGATATATATGCTGGTGCAGCAATACCTGATATCCCTACTCCAACACCCCCTAAAAATCTGAATGCAGCGAAAGTAAACGGATCATTAGCTAATGCGGATCCTACAGCTGATAGAGTATAAAAGATACCTATCCAAAGTAAGGTTTTCTTTCTACCAATTTTTCTAGTTGGGAAACCACCAAAAATAGCCCCCACAACAGTCCCCCATAGAGCCATTGCCATTACAACACTTCCATGAAAAATATCAGATGAGTTCCAAAGTTCTTGAAGCTTTTGATCGGCACCTGATATTACAACTGTATCAAACCCAAAAAGAAAACCTGCCAAGGCAGCAGTTAAAGACCACTTTGTTAACTTATGCATTAACCAAATATATTAAAAGGTAAATTAACTACTTAATAGGATGAATAAATCTAATAGTAATCCTTCATCTTGAGAACTATTTTATCTAGAGCTAAATTTCCAATACTTCCAATGTGAGAATGGTTAACTGTCTTTGGAAACTTTATTTCACCTGATTTTAATTTACTTTTTAATTCAAGATAAGCATCTCTAAAAGGCATCCCTTTTAAAACCATCTCATTGATTAACTCTACACTAAAAATATTTTCATAATTTGATTTTTGAAGTATTTTTTTATTGACACTTATCATAGATAAACAATATGATAGAATTTGAATACATTCTTTTATATCATTAACAGCATTAATAATTTTTCCCTTATTTAGTTGAAAATCCCTATGATATCCACTTGGGAGGTTAGTTGATGATAAATTTACAGAGTTTGATAGATTTTGAATACTATTACATTTTCCTCTTATTATCTCAAAAACATCAGGATTCTTTTTATGTGGCATTATGCTAGATCCTGTTGTAATATTTTCAGGAAATGAAATAAATTGAAACTCATCTCCAGAATATAAACATATATCCATTGAAATTTTTGATAATGTAAAGGCAATATTCCCTATAGCATCGAAGGTGTTTTTTTCAATTTTATTTCTACTAATTTGACATGCGAGGGAGTTATACTTTAATGTTTTAAAATTTAAATCTTTTGTTGTAAAATCTCTATCAATATTAAATGATGTTCCATAACCAGCAGCACTACCTAATGTGTTTTGATTTACTATTACAATTGAGCTATTAAGGCTAATAATATCGTCAATTAATGTTTCAGCATATGCTGAAAACCATAATCCAAAAGAGGAAGGCATTGCGGCTTTCATATGAGTATATCCAGGCATAATAATATCCTTATTTTTATTGGCAAGTTTAATCAATAAGTCAAATAAAGATTTTACTTCTGTTTTTATATTATTTAACTCATCAATAAGGTAGAGCTGGATTGAGACAAGTACTTGATCATTTCTTGATCTTGCAGTGTGAATTTTTTTTCCAATATCACCTAGTCTACTTATAAGTGTATATTCAATTTTTGAGTGCATATCTTCAAATTCCTTCTCAATTTTTAATTCTCCAGATTCGGCCTCAATTAGCATCTCATTAAGAATGTTTATTATTCTATCACATTCAATTTCTGATAAAAGATTGGATTTGTACAACATTTTTGCATGTGAAATAGAAGCTTTTAAATCATATTTAATTAAATGCATATCATTTAATCTATCATGACCAATTGTAAATTCAATTATTTTTTCATTACCTGAGTTATTTTTATCCCATAGTTTCATATTATATTATTTTATTTAAAAGATTTTTATAGACTTCTATCCCCTCTTTAACCTCATCAACATAAATATATTCATCTGCACTATGGGATCTTTTTGAATTACCGGGCCCAATTTTTACTGATGGAAAATCAAGTAAGGCCTGGTCTGATAATGTTGGAGATCCATAAGATTCTATTCCTATTGAGTCTGCAGACTTTACAATTTTATGATTAGAACTGATTGATGATGGCCTAAGATTCAAAGATCTAGCCTTTATTTCACATGGACATTTACTAACAAAGAAATCATTGATTTCATTGATATCATAAAGTTCATTAATTCTTACATCAACAACAATATCAACTTCAGAAGGTATTACGTTATGTTGAAATCCAGCATTTATTTGAGTTATTGTTGTTTTAACTGGTCCCAATAATTTTGAAACCCTATCAAATTTTATTTGATTAAACCAGTTAAGTATTTTTGGCAGTTTTTCAATGGCATTATCGATATTTTCGTGAGCTGCATGACTTGGTTTACCTTTTATTTTTGCATCAAATACAATTAGACCTCTTTCAGCAATAGATAGCTTCATTTGTGTTGGCTCTCCAATAATTCCAAAATCAATTTTAGGTATTTTTTTTAGAATACTTTTAATTCCATTTGTTCCTGCAATTTCTTCCTCAGCTGTACAAGCAATAATAAAATTATAGTTCATATTTTGACTTAAATATATGCTTTTAAAAAGGTACAGAAGTGACACAAGAGCACCTCCCGCATCGTTACTTCCTAATCCAAATATCTTTCCATCCTTTTCAGTCGGATAGAATGGATCAATAGTGAATGATTTATTTGGCTGGACTGTATCATGATGAGAATTTAGAAGAATTGTAGGTTTCTTTTTATTAAAATACTTGTTCCCCGCCCATAAATTATTTAAATGTCTTTTATAATCTATTCCATTTTCTTTAAACCAAGACTCTAAAATTTTAACAACATCTTCCTCCTTTTTTGAGAAAGAAGGAGTCTTAATAATTTTCTTTAGAAGTTTAATGGCATCTTTCGATTGATTATCAATCATATTAATTGGTTATTGTTGTTGATTTAATATTTATTTCATCTAGAGATTGTCCTGCAATCTTTACTGATTTCACACCATTATTTAATGCATAAAATGAATTTGTTAATTTGGGAATCATTCCATTGGATATAATATTAAGCTTTAAGTAATTACTAAACTCCTTTTCATTGAGTTGACCAAATGTAGAATTATCATCATTAGGGTTTGATAGAACTCCATTTTTTTCATGACAATAAATTAAATTAACTATATAATACTTTGATAGTG
The DNA here is from genome assembly GCA_016780245.1 of Flavobacteriaceae bacterium. GTDB lineage: Bacteria > Bacteroidota > Bacteroidia > Flavobacteriales > Flavobacteriaceae > Marisimplicoccus. Next base: position 3,128 of record JADHME010000038.1, read on the forward strand.
AAATTGCTATTTCAGAGGAAATTGTATCAGCATTAGTATTGAGTAATTGGCCATTTTTATCATGAGTAATTGAACATATAACAGGAGTAAGATTTTCATCTATCAAATTTTTTAAAAAAATAGAATTTATTTTTTTTATATCTCCGACTAAACCATAATCGATTTCCTTCACAGGTCTTTTAACACTCTCAATTAAATTAGCGTCTGCTCCAGATAATCCGATCGAATTACAATTAAATGATTGCAATTTCGTCACCAAAGTTTTATTTAAACTTCCAGCATAAATCATTGTGGCAACTTCAAGATCTTGAATACTTGTTATCCTTCTGCCATTTCTAATTTTGATATCTAAATTTAATTTTTTACACATTTTTGTAACTTGATTACCTCCTCCGTGAATTAATATTTTTTTCGTTTTTATTTTAGCAAAAGATTTTAAAAATCTATGTAAAACATGACTATCATTAATTAATTTTCCACCAATTTTAACAATTAAAATTTTATCCATTTTTTAATAATTTTTTTATGATGTACTGAGCAGTATATATTCTATTTTCAGATTGGTCAATAATAAGTGATTGTTCACTATCAATAACATTATCAGTTGCAACTAGATTTCTTCTAATGGGAAGGCAATGCATAAATTTTGCATTATTAGTAATAGACATCTTTTTTTCATCAATTATCCAATCATTGTTGTTATTATTTATCTCACCATAATTCTCAAAAGAACTCCAGTTCTTCGCATAAACAAAGTCAACACCTTTAAATGCATCTAACTGGTTATTATTAGTTTTTATTCCTTTCAAAATAGTTGGATCAAGATTAAAACCTTCAGGATTAGTAATTGATATATCAAAGTTCATTTTCTTCATTGCCCTAACAAATGAATTAGGAACAGCATGAGGTAAAGGTTTAATGTGAGGAGCCCATGTCAACAATACTTTTGGTTTATTAACCCTAGAATTTTCTTTAATTGTAACTAAATCAGTAAGTGCTTGAAGAGGGTGGGCAATTGAACTCTCCATATTAAATACTGGAATATTTGAGTATCTAATAAAACTTTTTATAATACGATCTTCCGCATCCTTTTCTTTACTTTTTAATAACGGGAAAGATCTTACACCAATAATATCACAATAATTAGAAATCACCCTAGCAGCATCTTTTATGTGTTCTACCTTTGAGGAATCCATTATTTTACCATCTTCAAATTCTAAAGACCATATATTATTTGAGATATTTATAAAAAAGGTCTCTAATCCAAGATTTCTGGATGCTTTGTATGTACTCATTCTTGTTCTTAGACTAGGATTAAAGAAAATTAAGCCAATAATTTTATCCTCAAAGATCTTTTGATATTTTCCGACATTATTTTTTATATCAAGTATCTCATCAATTGATTGATTAATATCCTTTATATCATTGAGGTTGTAGAAATTTTTCATAGTGATTTATTAAGTGCATTGAAAAAAATATCAAAATGATTTTTTTTAATTGACAATGGAGGTAAAATTCTAATTAAATTTTTATTACTGCTGCTACCAGTAAAAATTTTATGTTCGTAGACTAACTTTGATCTTAATTCTGAGACATCAAAATCAAATTCTATTCCCAACATCAAACCTCTTCCCTTTACCTTTTTTATGGAGTTGAATTTTGAAGCAATATTTTTAAAATAGCTCTCTAACTCTATAGCTTTTTTACAAATGTTATTTTTTTTCAAAAATTCAAGAACACTTAAAGAAGCAACACATGCTAGATGATTACCACCGTATGTAGTCCCGAGTATACCTTTTTGAGGATGGATATTAGGATTTACAAGAATTCCTCCTACTGGAAAACCATTTCCCATTCCTTTTGCGATTGTAATTATATCAGGCTGAATATTAAATTTTTGAAAAGCAAAAAATTGACCGGAACGACAAAATCCTGATTGAACCTCATCTGCAATTATAGATACCTGATATTTTTTTTGATAATAGTCTAGTCCATTAATAAAGTCCTCGTCAGGTTGGTCAAGTCCTCCAACCCCTTGAATTGATTCAAATATTATTGCACTTACGTCTCCCTTATCTAACTCTATTTCTAACTTTTTATTGTCATTAAATTCAATAAAACTAACATTATGTTGTTTGTTCAGCTCAGAGTTAATGTATTTATTATCAGTAACTGCAACGGCAGCTGATGTTCTTCCATGAAAAGAATTTTTAAAAGCAATTATTCTCTTTTTTCCTGTATTAAAAGAAGAAAGCTTTAGAGCATTTTCTACAGCCTCAGCACCAGAGTTACACATGAACAGCTTATAATTATCTAAATCTGCTTGTGAGTTAATCTCTTTCGATAATTCATCCTGTAATGGATTTCTTACAGCATTTGAATAAAATCCTATATTCTTAAGTTGATTAGTTATATTCTTAACATATTTTTTTTCAGAATGACCTATTGAGATTACTGCATGTCCTCCATATAAATCTAAATATTTATTATTAAAATCATCATAAATATATACATCCTTTCCCTTTATAGGAACTACATCAAATTGGTTGTAAACGTCAAATGTTTTCATATTAATAAATTGAACCTTTAAAATTTAGACCTAAGCTTTCCTCATAACCATAAATAATATTCAAGTTTTGTACTGCTTGACCTGATGCCCCTTTAAGAAGATTATCTAAAACAGTAGTTATATGAATTATATTTTCATGGAATTCTATTTTCAAATGGCAATTATTAGTATTAATTACCTCTTTTAGGTTTATATCATTTTTAGATAAAAAAGTAAAAGGATGATTTTCATAGAAGTCTTCATAAATAATCTTGATATCCTCAATCTCATGATCAAATTTCATATAAATCGAAGTGAAAATTCCTCTAGTAAAGTTTCCTCTGTATGGAACAAAATAAATTTTAGAATCGTTACCCAAGATATTTAATGTTTGATATATCTCATTTAAATGTTGGTGATTAAAAGGTTTATAAATGGATAAGTTATTATTTCTCCAGTTGAAGTTATTTGTATCTGAACTCATCTTACCAGCACCAGTACTTCCTGTTATCGCATTAACATGAATATCATTTTTTATTAATTTATTAACCATTAATGGAAGTAAACCAATTTGAATAGCAGTTGCAAAACATCCAGGATTTGCAATTGATTTACTTTGTTTAATCTTTTCTCTATTGAACTCCGGCAAACTATATAGAAAATTTCTTGATTTATATTTGTTATTATTGATTAACCTAAAATCTGAACTAAGATCAATTATAATCGTATCACTTTTAAAATTATAATTATCTAAAAAAAATTTGGACTTTCCATGTCCCAGACATAGAAATAGTACATCAATGTCCGTAGTAATATGATCAGAAAAAATAATATCTGTTTTCCCTAACAAATCTGGATGTATTTCATGAATATTTTTTCCATTTTGAGATGAAGAATAAATGAATTTTATTTTAAACTTTGGGTGATTCAGTAATATTCTAATTAACTCACCCCCTGTAAATCCTGAACCCCCTACTATTCCTATTTTTTTCATTACTATTTATTTATTTGTTTAAATATTCTTGAAGAATTTGAATAAATTTTAATAAATCCTTTAATGTCATCAGAAGACCAGTTTAAATTTTCTTCTCCATAAACTCCTGAATTATCATTCATTAAATCATGTTTAGATTTAATTCCATTTAATTTAAAATTATATGGACTTAATTCCACAAAAACATTTCCAGTAACATATCTTTGACTTTTTTCAAAATATGCTTCAATATCTTCAATTACTGGATCAAAGTATTGCCCTTCATGAATTAACATACCATATAATTTTGAAATAGATTCTTTTTGAAAAATTTGCCATTTCGACATAGTATGCTTTTCCAAAAGTTCATGAGCCTTAATTATAATTCTTGCTGCAGATGCTTCAAAACCTACTCTACCTTTAATTCCAATTATAGAATCACCAACATGAACATCCCTTCCAATAGCATATTTACTGGATATTTCCTCAAGGTAATCTATCAAATCAATGGGATTAGATCTTTTATTATTAATTGATACTATTTCACCTTTTATAAATTTTATATTTAATACTTTTGTTCTCTTTTCTATTAATTTTTTTGTAAATGCCTTATTTGGAAGAGTTTTAAAAGAGGTTAAAGTCTCATCACCACCGATTGTAGTACCCCATATTCCTTTGTTTATTGAGTACTTAGAGTTATTCCATCTAAACTTTACACCCATTTTTTTTAAGTACGATATTTCCTGTTTCCTTGAAATATTATTGTCTCTTATTGGAGTAATTATATTAATATTTGGATTTAATATTTGAAAAATTGAATCAAATCTTACTTGATCATTTCCTGCACCAGTTGATCCATGAGCAATAGTATTTATATTATTTTTTTTTGAATAATTCATTATTTCAATTGCTTGTATTATTCTTTCAGAACTAACTGAAAGAGGATAAGAATTATTCTTGAGAACATTACCAAAAATTAAAAACTTAATTATTTTATCGTAGAATGGTTTCTTTGCATCAATTGAAATAAATTTTGAAGCACCTAATTCAATCGCTTGTTTTTTTATATTGATTAGTTCTGATTTATTAAAGCCACCAGTATTCACTAATATAGCGTGAACATCAAAGCCATCAATAGATAGTCTCTTTAAACAAAATGAAGTATCGAGACCTCCACTGTAAGCTAAAACTATAGTTTTATTTTTCATAATTATTTTTTATCATATAACATACCTGTACATAGACACATTGAAAACTCAGTTCTTTTGAGAATATCATAGTTTTGACATGTCTTACAGCCTTTCCAAAATTCTGGATCATCAGTTAATTCGCTAAAATGAGCAGGCCTATATCCAAGTTCATAATTTATTTTCATAACTGGCATTCCAGTTGTTATTCCAAAAATCTTTGATTTTGGATACTTTTTCAACGAGAGTTCTAGTACTTTCTTCTTAATCTTTTTTCCAATACCCATATTTCTGTATTTTGGTGATACTATTAATCCAGAATGAGCAACATACTCTCCATGCTCCCATGCTTCAATATAACAGAACCCAGCAAAATTATTTTCATCTAATGCGATGACAGAATTTCCAGATAAAATTTTTTCTTTTATATATGTAGGAGATCTTCTAGCAATTCCTGTCCCCCTAATTTTAGCGGACTCATCTATTAGTTTGCTAATTAATTTACTATATTCTGTATGTTCGGCATTAGCCAGTTTTATTATCAATTTCTGTATTTTATTGGATTAAGTAAGTTAACTTCTTATTGAAGCTATATCAAAAGGGAATTATGCAACCCGACCTCGAAGAGTAAGTCGGTTGTGAAAAATACGATTGTATATTTTCTTTAGAAACATATTCATATATAAAATTGATAAAAAAAATATTAATATCAAAATTTTAGGTTTAAATTAGAAATAGTCTATTAATTTTAATAAAAATTTATCTATAAATGAAAGTTGAGATTTGTGACTACCTCCCGAATATATAAGAAAACCCATATTTATAATTATATCAATAAATATTACAACAAAAAAAATAATTATATACTTGATATTTTTTCTCATTTTTTTAACAATCAAAGGAGCTAATCAAAAAATATTCTAATCTAAATTTGCAATTATACTAATTACTAATTTATGATTTTTGACTTGTTTGGCACATTATTTTCGATACTACTTTTTATTGTTGCAATAATAATAGTAAGAAGATGGGAAAAAGAAAAGATACTTGGAAAGAATTTCATTTTGCTAATGAAGATAATCTACGTTGGAGGTGCAATTTTAGGCACTTTTTTACTTATATATCAAATTATTTTTAAAACTACATTATAATTGCACCAACACCGAGATTTGAACTCGGGAGCTTTTCTTTAACATGGAAAAAGAAAGATTAATCAAATATTAAAAGCTTAGGCTTAAATTTCTTTGCTGATTTATGATCTACCAAGGCAAAGCTATTTATTATAATTATATCACCTTTATTTATTTTATAAGTCGCAGGTCCATTAACGATGACATCTCCTTTACCTCTTTGTCCCTCAATTACATAAGTCTCTAATCTTTCGCCATTATTTACATTAAGCACTTGTATTTTTTCTCCGCTGATAAGACCTACTTTTTCCATGAGATCAATGTCAAGTGTTAGACTACCTATATAATCAAGATTTCCATCTGTTACCTTAATTCTGTGGATTTTAGATTTTAAAACTTCAATAAGCATTTAAGATTTGGTTTTTATAAATATGAGCCAATACCGAGATTTGAACTCGGGACCTTTTCCTTACCAAGGAAACGCTCTACCCCTGAGCTATATCGGCAAAAAGTAGAGCG
>JADHME010000039.1 GCA_016780245.1 Flavobacteriaceae bacterium
CTGCTGCTGCTGCTGCAGGTTCGATACCATATTCATCTTTAAGAATATCAGCAAGTTCGTTAACTTCCTTAACTGTTAAACCGACTAACTGTTCTGCGACTTTTTTTAGATCTGCCATTATTAGAGTTTTAAATTATTATTATACTTAACTTTTATTTAGACTCATCATTAGATTCGTCTTCAGAGGTTTGTTCCTCTGATTTATTTTCTTCTGCTGCAGGCTCCTCTGCCTCAGCCTCTTCTGCTGCAGGTTCCTCTGCCTTAGCCTCTTCTGCTGCAGGTTCCTCTGCTTTTTCTCCCTCTATCGGATTTTCACTTAATGTTTTTACAAGACCGGCAATTTTCCCACTACTTGATTTAAGAGCTGAAATAACATTTTTAGCTGGTGACTGAAGAAGAGTAATAATCTCTCCTATAACTTCTTCTTTAGATTTAAGGTTAAATAAAGCTTCAATTTGATCATCACCAATGTAAATGGCCTCGTCAACAAAAGCAGCTTTTAAGATTGGCTTTTCACCATCTTTTCTAAATTTCTTGATAACCTTAGCTGGACTATTTCCAGATTCGGATAACATTATAGTAGTGTTGCCTTTAAGCAAGTCCTTTAACTCTCCAAAATCAGTTTCAGATTCAGACATTGCTCTTTCCAAAAAAGTATTCTTTACAACAGAAACTTTTACGTTGGAGTTAAAGCACTCTCTTCTAAGTTTAGAGGTCTGCATAGCATCAAGTCCAGATATATCAGTTAAATAGATTGATTTATAATCATTTAACTGGCCCTTAAGTTCTTCAACAACTTTAACTTTTTCTTCTTTATTCATTATTATTCAAATTTAGAATCAATTGCAATCCCCGGACTCATAGTGCTGGACATTGAAATACTTTTAATATATGTCCCTTTTGCAGATGATGGTTTAAGCTTAACGATTGTCTTTATTAACTCATTTGCATTATCTTTTATTTTATCCGCAGTGAAAGAAACCTTACCAACAGATGCATGCACTATACCAGTTTTGTCAACTTTAAAGTCAATCTTACCACCTTTTATATCGGAAACAGCTTTGGCTATATCCATTGTAACAGTTCCAGTCTTAGGGTTAGGCATAAGCCCTCTTGGACCTAAAACTTTACCTAAAGGTCCTAGTTTACCCATAACACTTGGCATAGTTACAATTACATCAACATCAACCCATCCCTTCTTAATTTTTTCAATATAGTCATCAAGACCAACTAAATCAGCACCTGCTTTCTTAGCTTCATCTTCTTTGTCTGGTGTTACTAAGGCTAATAATTTTAGTGATTTACCTGTACCATGAGGAAGAGATACAACACCTCTTACCATTTCATTAGCTTTTCTTGGATCAACACCAAGTCTAATCGCAAGATCAACTGAAGAGTCAAATTTAGTTGTTGTAATTTCTTTTACTAAAGAAGAAGCTTCTTCTAAGCTGTAAGACTTATCTGAGTCTACCTTCTCAATTGAAATTTTTCTATTTTTAGTAAGCTTTGCCATAATTATTCTGTTGGAGGTTCACCACCATTAACTTTAATACCCATTGATCTTGCTGTTCCTGCAACCATCTTCATAGCTGAGTTAACTGTAAATGCATTGAGATCTACCATTTTATCCTCAGCAATCTTTTTTACTTGATCCCATGATACTGTGGCAACCTTTTCTCTGTTTGGTTCCCCAGATCCTTTTTTTACTTTTGATGCTTCTAGAAGTTGAACAGCAGCAGGAGGAGTTTTGATAACAAACTCAAAACTCTTGTCTTTATATACGTTAACAACAACAGGTAGAATCTTGCCAGGTTTATCTTGACTTCTTGAGTTAAATTGCTGACAGAAATCCATAATATTAACACCTGCAGAACCTAATGCAGGTCCAACTGGTGGAGATGGATTTGCTGCACCTCCTCTAATTTGTAATTTTAATACCTTATCTACTTCCTTTGCCATAATTATAATTTTTCAACTTGCATATAACTTAATTCAAGAGGAGTCTTCCTTCCAAAAATCTTAACCATTACCTCTAACTTTCTTTTCTCTTCATTTACAACATCTATTGAACCTGTAAAACCATTAAATGGTCCGTCTATTACTTTTACACTTTCACCAATAGTAAATGGAATATTAATTTGTTCTCCTGAGATTGCTAACTCATCTAACTTACCTAACATTCTATTTACTTCTGTTTCTCTAAGAGGAATTGGCTCACCACCTTTAGTCTCACCAAGAAAACCCAAAACATTAGTTACTGATTTAATCACATGTAAAATTTCACCTGAAATATCAGCCTTCATCATGATGTAGCCTGGAAAATATGTTTTTTCTTTTGAAACTTTCTTTCCTTTTCTTATTTGAACAACTTTCTCAGTAGGCACTAACATTTCTTCTATTTGTTTATCTAAACCAACCCTTGTAACTTCAGTTAATATGTAGTCTTTAATCTTAACCTCTTGACCAGTTACAGCTCTAATTACATACCACTTTTTTTCAGCAACTTCCACCATTTATCCTATTAGATTAAAATACAGTTTTACTACTCTTGACAATATTGAATCAGCGCCCCATATAGCTAAAGAGAAGATCACTGAAAAAACTATCACCAAAGCAGATAGATTTAACAACTCCGAGCGGGGTGTCCATTTGACATTATCCCTCAGTTCTGTTACAGATTCCTTTAAAAAGTTTATAATCGACGTCATCTTTATTTGTGCACGGGTTGAGAGACTCGAACTCCCGACACCTGGTTTTGGAGACCAGTGCTCTACCAACTGAGCTAAACCCGTTTATATTTTACACAAAAGGTATCATGCAAAAAATGCAAGACACCCTTAGAGTTAATTAAACTTTGTTTACTAGTCTAAAAGTTCAGTCACCTGACCTGCACCGACAGTTCTACCACCTTCACGGATTGCAAATCTTAGACCAACATTTAGCGCAATAGGTGAAATTAACTCAACTTCAATAGTTAAGTTATCACCAGGCATCACCATCTCTACACCATCAGGAAGCACAATATTACCTGTAACATCTGTAGTTCTAACATAGAACTGAGGGCGATAATTGTTGTGGAATGGAGTATGACGACCACCTTCTTCTTTTTTCAATATATAAACCTCTGCCTTAAACTTAGCATGAGGAGTTACAGAGCCTGGCTTACAAATAACCATACCTCTTGTTATATCAGTTTTTTCAATACCTCTTAAAAGGATACCAGCGTTATCACCTGCTTCACCTTTATCAAGAATTTTTCTAAACATTTCAATACCTGTTATTGTAGATTTAAGCTTTTCAGCTCCCATCCCAATAATATCAACTTCATCACCTGAGTTTGCAATACCAGTTTCAATTCTACCAGTTGCAACAGTACCTCTACCAGTTATTGAGAATACATCCTCAACAGGCATAAGAAAATCTTTATCAACTTCTCTTTCTGGAAGTTCAATCCAAGCATCAACAGATTCCATCAATTTCATTACGCTATCAACCCATTTTTGTTCTCCGTTAAGAGCTCCAAGAGCAGAACCAAGAACAACTGGAGTATTATCTCCATCATAATCATAGAAAGAAAGAAGATCTCTAACTTCCATTTCAACAAGTTCAAGAAGCTCAGCATCGTCTACCATATCAGCTTTGTTTAAAAAAGCAACAATTCTTGGTATACCAACTTGTCTTCCTAATAGTATGTGCTCTCTAGTTTGAGGCATAGGACCATCAGTTGCAGCAACAACCAATATAGCACCATCCATCTGAGCAGCACCAGTAACCATGTTTTTTACATAATCAGCGTGACCAGGACAATCTACGTGAGCGTAGTGACGGTTTGCTGTTTGATATTCAACATGAGATGTGTTAATTGTAATACCACGTTCTTTTTCTTCAGGTGCATTATCAATTGAATCAAAACTTCTAGCTTCTGACAAACCAGCGTCAGCTAAAACCTTTGTAATTGCTGCAGTAAGAGTAGTTTTTCCGTGATCAACGTGACCGATAGTACCAATGTTTAAGTGGGGTTTCGATCTATCAAAATTTTCTTTAGCCATAACAGTATATTTTTCTTGTTTTTTACGAGCTGCAAATTTATAATTTTTTTCTAAAAAAATAACTTAATTATCTTTTTTTTTTAATAATCTAAAAAAAATGTTATTTTCAGTGTTTACTATGTATAAAGGAAAAATGAAGAGAAGAAAATTTTTAAATAGTTTATGCCTTGGAACTACAGCAATTAGTTCACTTAATTTTACTAATGTTTACAATTCATTTTTAGAGGATTTTCCATACAACCTTTCTTTAGCACAATTTTCATTATTTAGACTTGAAATGATGAGAAAATCCGATCCAATGGACTTTGCAAAAATTTCTTCAGAGTTAGGATTTCAAGGTCTAGAATATCTTCAGATGTCATACACTGGGGGGCTTTTAAAAGAAAAGAGAAAAACTTCACTTAATGGAATCAAAAAATTAGCAAAAGACTTAAATACTAGGGCTGATGATTATAATCAAAAAAATATTTTAATAATGATCGATATTGGACCTGATTTAGGGACTTATGTAGAGAATTATGATGATTATCACATATGGATTGATTGTGCTAGCGAAATGAAATGTCATTCAATAAGAGTTAACTTAAGAGGCTCAGATGACAGTCTTTCTAAATGGTCGAAAAACTCAATTTATAATTTAAGCAAGCTCTGTGAATACGCAAAACCTTTAGGAATAAATATTATAGTTGAGAATCACGGAGGATTTTCTTCAAATGCTGATTATCTAGTTAATGTAATTGAGAATGTTAATTTTAACAACATGGGAACTCTTCCAGATTTTGGAAACTTTTGTGTAAAGCAAGATGAAAAAAAATTAGCTGACACATATAAATTGTTTACTGAAGGGGCGGAAAAGACTCTAAGTAGACCTCCTACTATTTATGATTCATGTATAGAAAGATTTGATATGTATGAGGGTGTTGAAAAGCTTATGAAATATGCCAAAGGTGTAAGTGCAAAAACTCATGGTTTTGATTTAGAAGGTAATGATGTAGATATCGATTATAAAAAAATGCTTAAAATAGTTAAGAAATCTGGATATTCTGGATTTATTGGAGTTGAAGCGCAAGCATTTACTATGGATCCAATTGAAGCAATTAAAGTATCAAAAAAATTATTATTAAATTCATATAGCTAAAAAAAGAAAATGAAAGTATTATCAAAAATTTTATCAGTAGTTGTTGGTTTAACAGTAATCAACGTTTGGCTATTTAGATCTGGAAAATCTACCTCATATAGAGGTGGTGACGCAAGCAATTTAATGGAAGAATTTGAAGTCTATGGACTTGGTGATTTTTTCATGACAATTGGAATAATAAAAGTATCACTTGCAATACTTTTATTATTAAGCATATATTTCAATAAACTTAGATTAATATCCTCTATTGGTATAGCATTTATGATGTTGGTAGCAGTTTATATGCATTTTAGTGTTGGAGATGAGCTTATGAAATCTATGCCAGCTTCTGTTATGCTTGTAAGTTGTTTATTTATTGCATACTCAACAAAAAAATAAACCAAGTGTCTGAAAAAGTAAATGTCTACTATGACAAAAACTGTCGTTTATGTAATCTTGCTGTTAATATTGCAAAAAAAAATGATAAGGATAATTGCTTAATATTCATTTCTAACGAACATATAGATATAAAGGATACTGTAATAGTTGAAGAAGGAGATGTACGTTTCCAAAAGTCAGAAGCTGTTGGTATACTATTAAAGAAGATTAACTTTAAATTTTCTTACTTAATTGTTAATATATTTCCAAAATTTTTCAGAAATCTTGTATATGATTTTATTGCTAGATATAGATATAATATATTTGGAAAAATGAAATAAATATGAAAGCATCGAAAGCAAATTTAATAAACTCATTAAGCCTAATTATTTTTGGTGTATGGGGATATATTGATAGTTCATCTATTACTGCTCTTATACCTGTAATGATCGGAGGACCTCTTTTAGTCTGTACAAGTGGAATTAAAAAAGGCAACAAAGTTATTTCTCACCTAGCTGTTTTAGCAACATTAGTAATTCTTGTAGCACTAATTGGCATGAGGCTTCCCAAATCAATTGACCAAGGTGGAATTGGTTTATTTAGAGTAATTGCTATGATTTCTACTTCTTTACTTGCAACAACAGCATTTGTAATAAGTTTTATAAAAAATAGAAAATCAAAGTAATTGATTTTACTTTATTTATAGTTATGAAAAAATCGATTGGTCATACCTCCAAAAGAAAATAAATAAACTGAACAAAAAAATTCATAGAGCTGAGTCTCAACAAGAAGAAAACAAAGTTTTGTGGAGAAAAATTAAATTAAACAAGCTAAAGATTAAACAGAGTCAATCAAATTAAATTATGAAAAAACTTTTTTTTGGACTTATTTTTCTATTTCTCTCCTCATGTAACACTTTAAAATTAGATTATGATTATCTAAGTGCATTAGATAAAGATTTTAAGAAGTCATTTAACATAGAACAAAAGAATAATTGGCACAACTTAGATATTGAAATTGATTCAATACCAGGAATGAGCGTTGAAAGAGCCTACAGCGAGTTATTAAATGGTAAAGTAGGTAAAAGCGTTATAGTAGCAGTAATTGATGCAGGTATTGACATTACTCATGAGGATATCAAGGATTTAATTTGGGTTAATCATGATGAAATTGCTGGAAATAATATAGATGATGATAAGAATGGCTATGTTGACGATATAAATGGTTGGAATTTTTTAGGCAACTCATACAATGAGACTTTAGAAATGACAAGAATTATTAGAGATGAATTAAAGGATAACAGGAGATATGAAAAAGCAAAAGAAACAATAAATTTAAAGATAGAGGATAGTAAAAAAAATCTAGAATTTTATAATAGTCTTGTCGAAGGATTTTTAAAAGCTCAAAAAGATATTCAAGGCTTTCTTGGAATGAATTCTTTCACAGAGGAAGATTTAAGTAATATTGAAACAACTGACAGTATTATTATGGCTTCGAAACAAAGAATTGAGTATTTTAATTCTATTGATATTGATTTAGATTATTTGAAAGAAGGTGTTGATTATTTTTCAGATCAATTAAAATATCATTATAATGTTAACTTTAACGGAAGATCAATAGTTGGAGATGATATATACAATATTGATGATATATATTATGGAAATCCAAATGTATCGCACTCAAAAAAGACAGAGGATCATGGCACCCATGTTGCTGGAATTATAGCTGGTATTAGAAGTAATAATATTGGAAATAAAGGTGTCAATAATAATTTAGAAATAATGTCCCTTAGAGCAGTACCAAATGGAGATGAATATGATAAGGATATTGCATTAGCTATTAAATATGCTGTAGATAATGGTGCAAGGATAATAAATATGAGCTTTGGAAAATCATTTTCAAGTAATCCTGAATGGGTAATTGATGCAATAAAATACGCTGCTGACAATGATGTGTTGATTGTTCACGCCGCAGGTAATGATGCTGAAGATTTAGATAATATAGAAAAAGAAAATTATCCTAATGATCAATATCTAGGAAAGGATGAGTTTTCAGATAATTTTATTACCGTCGGAGCTAGCACAATGAACTATAATGAAAATCTTATAGCAAGCTTTTCAAATTATGGAAATGAAAATGTTGATGTTTTTGCTCCTGGTTATAATGTGTTTTCCCTCACACCAGAAAATGAATACGAAGCATTGAGTGGAACTTCAATGGCTGCTCCTGCAGTATCAGGTGTTGCATCTCTAGTTTTATCATACTTCCCAAAAATATCTGCAAAAAAATTAAAAGAAATTATTTTAGAGAGTGGTATAAAAGTTGAAATCAAAGTAAATCATGCAGGAAAGGAGAACATATCGCTTGATTCAATTTCTAAAACTGGAAAAATTGTAAATGCTTATAATGCTTTAATTGCTGCATCAAAAAGCAAAAGAAAGTAGATTATTTGTTAGCCAATTGACCGCATGCTGCATCAATATCTTTACCTCTAGACCTTCGAACTGTTACCGTAATTTTATTTTTTTCAAGAGCTCTTTTATATGCTTCAATAATTGTATCATTAGCAGATTTAAAATCTTCATCTCCTATAGAATTATACTCTATAATATTGACTTTTGAAGGAATAGATTTACAATAAGACACTAAAGAGTCTATATCTTTATTATTATCATTAATTCCTTTCCAAACAATATATTCGAATGTAATTTTTCTTTTTGTCTTTGAATACCAATAATTAAGTGAGTCTTTGATGTCTTTAAGTGAGAATTTTGTTGAAAAAGGCATAATCTTATTTCTAGTTTCTTCTAAAGCAGAATGAAGCGATAATGCTAAATTTACTTTTAGATTTTCATCAGCTAGTTTTTTTATCATCTTGGGTATTCCAGATGTTGAAACAACAATTCTTTTTTGTGAGATATTTAATCCTTTATCAGAGGAAATCTTTTCAATAGATTTAACTAGATTATTAAAGTTCATTAATGGTTCGCCCATTCCCATAAATACAATATTTGAAAGTGGGCGATTAAAATATTGTAGACTTTGATTATTAATAGTTACAACTTGATCATAAATCTCATCAGGATTTAGATTTCTCATTCTCTTAAGTTTTGATGTTGCACAGAACTTACAATCAAGACTACATCCAACTTGAGAAGATACACAGGCAGTAGTTCTGTCATCAGTTGGAATTAAAACTGATTCAACCGTATAATTATCAAATAATTTAACTGCGTTTTTAATTGTTCCGTCTGAGCTCTTTTGAATCTTATCAACTTCAATATGGTTGATTACAAAATTTTCATCAAGCATAAGCCTTAAGTCTTTTGAAATATTTGTCATATTATCAAATGTATACGAGGACTTTTTCCATATCCATTCATATACTTGTTTACCTCTATAACTATCAAAACCTTTTTTTACAAAGATTTCACAAAGCTCATCCTCACTAAGACTTCTAATATCAATTTTCATCATTCCAATTCCATAAAATTATATTCCAGTTACTCTCTCCCCAATAAAAATTATCAATAATTTGGAATCCAATTTTTAAATGAGAACTAAGTGACCTTTTATTTCTTTCATCAATATCAGTAATTAAATAATGATATTTTTCAGAATATTCTTTTTTATAAAATTTATATATTTCTTTCACAACTCCCATACCTCTATACTCTTTTTTAATACATAACTGA
>JADHME010000040.1 GCA_016780245.1 Flavobacteriaceae bacterium
TTAGAAGCTGTAAATAATATTGAAAAGGACTTAAATGAAAAACTTAAGTCTGGTAAAAAGAAATTACAAACAACAAAAAAATCAGAAAAAGATTGGTAAGAAATATAACAATATTGATACTTGCTTTGAATAGCTTATTTCTTTCTGCTCAGGTAAAGTTTGATGCATCTGTAAGTAAAACTAAACTTGGACTGAATGAAAGATTGAGAGTTGATTTTGTTATGAATCAAAACGGTGATAATTTCTCACCTCCTGATTTTGAAAATTTTCAAATAATTGGAGGTCCAAATCAATCTATTAAAACTTCATATGTTAATGGAGAAAGGAGCTTTTCAAAAACATATTCATATTTTCTCCAACCCCTTAAAAAAGGTTCTATTAGAATTAAACAGGCAAGCATTGAAATAAATGGAGAAGAATATAAATCACTTCCAATTGAGGTATTAATAACAGACTCGGTTAGTCAACCGTCAGAATCTGTTACTCAATACTATAACGATGACGATATAGAGCTACGTGCTTTAATTTCTAAAGGTTCTCCTTACCTAAATGAACCAATAACAGTCATATATAAGCTATATTATAAAGCTCCAATAAATATCTCTGATGCTAGAGAGACTGAAACCCCAAACTATAAAGATTTCTGGAGTCAGACTATAAAGATTCCCCAATTAAAAGTTCAAAGAGAAATATATAAAGGTCAAAATTATAATGTAGTAGAATGGAGAAAAGTCGTTTTGTATCCTCAAAAATCTGGTCAACTTGAAATATCTCCATTATCATTAAACCTTGTACTTGATGTCCCCACTGACAAAAGAGATTTTTTTGGAAATGTTATTTATGATCAAACATCTCAATTTATCTCAACTGGAATGAGAAGAATAAATGTTAAAGATCTTCCTTTAAATAATAAGCCATCGAGTTTTACTGGAGCTGTCGGTCAATTTGAGTTTGATGTAATTCTTAATAAATCTTCTCTTAGAGCAACTGAATCTTTTCAAGCTGAATTAAAGGTTAAAGGTGAAGGTAATTTAAAACTTTTTGATTTACCTGATCTTCTAGTCCCAAGCTCAATGGAATTATTTGAACCACAACGAGAAGAATCAATTAACACCAATCTTTCAGGTATGAGTGGTTCAGTAACTAAATTATTTACAGTAATTCCAAGATTTCAAGGGAGCTTTCCTATTGAGGAGGTTGAATTCTCATATTTTGACCCTCAATTAGAATCATACAAAACACTTAAATCTCCTAGACTAACAGTCGATGTATTTGACGGACCTACAATTGCCAACTCATCATCAAATAATACAAATGTTATTACACCTAATGACTCATTTAGATTTATTAAGACAAAGGCTAACTTAAATAAGATAGATGATAGTGAGTTTTTTGAATCTCAATTGTTTTACATTTTAGTCTCTTCACCTTTTGCAATGGTTATTGCTTTTGTTATGATGACTGCTTATACTAGAACTAGAAAGTCATCATCTATAGAGTTGCAAAAGGCTCAAGAAAAAGAAATAAATAAAATGATTGATGCTGCAAAGAAATCATTAAACGATAAGAATATATTTTATGACCTAATTGAAAAAGCCCTACTAAAAACATTGTTTTTGAAATTTTCAATAAATATTGAAAACTTTAATAAAGAGAAGATTAAAAGTATATCAAGGGATAAAGGAGTTGATGAAAAAACTATTTCAAAAATTATTAAATTAATAGAAAATTGTGAAAGTGCCAAGTATTCAAGGTCCTCAAATTCGATAATGAATAATGACCTAAACAATGCAAGAGAAGTTATTAACCTGATTCTAAAAAATAAGCAATGAAAATTTTATATATTATTTTATTGTTTTTAAATAATCAAAGCCTAGATTCAATATTTGATTCATCAAATGATCTATATACAAATGGAAATTATCAAATGGCTATTGAGGGTTATCAAAGCATTTTAAATTCAGGTTTTGAAAGTGCTGAGCTCTACTATAATCTTGGAAATTCATTTTATAAGCTTAATAATATTCCAGAAAGCAATTTCTTTTATGAAAAAGCAAAATCTATATCACCTTCCGATGAAGATATATTGATGAATTTATCTTTTGCACAGAATTTAAGAATTGATAAAATTGAAAAGCTTCCAATTACTCAAACTCAAAATCTAAAAAATAATACTCTAAACCTTCTAAATGAAAAAGGATGGTCTATGCTATTAATAATCTTAGCTTGGATCGCATGTATTTCGTTTATGCTATACTTATCAATTAAAAATCCCACCCAAAAAAGAATCTTTTTTTCTCAATCTATTATACTGGCAATTTTAGCAATAGTTGTATTAATGATAAACTATGAAAAAAAGGAATTAAATAACGAAAAGTTCGCTATAGTATATGATAAAGAAATTGAAGTGTGGTCTGAACCTAATAAAATCTCCGAGCTTAAATTTTTACTTCATGAGGGAACAAAAGTAAAGCAGATTGATACTATTCAAGACTGGGTAAATATTCAGCTTGAAAACGGAACATTAGGTTGGATTCAATCATCTAGTATTAAAACATTAGATTAAATTATTTGGATACTCATAATTAATTATCTCTATTGAGTTAAAAATAATTTCAGAAAGAATATGTAGCTGTATCATAAGACTAGACTCACTAAGTATTCTCATAGGAATAAGATTGAAACTAAAAATAATCTTTGATAATATAATTAATATTAATAGAAGCTTTAACCCTCCAAATAATGATCCAAGAAGACTGTTTAATAATCCTAGGTATACAAATTTTATAAGTTTTGTGAAACCTTTTGCAATAAAAATAATAGCTGAATATGATAGTAGAAAAGTTAAAATAAAAACTATAATATTTAATATGTCAAAATTTATGTTTATTAATTCTACTATCTGTCTTGAAATAAAATCATCCAAGTTTATTGAAATAAAAAAAGCAATAAAAACCCCAAAAAAACTAGATAGTTCAATTATTAGTCCTTTTTTATATCCCTTTATTAAACCGTAACCTAATAATGCAATTATTATTAAATCAATTAAATTCATAAAACTTAATATATATTTGCAATATACAGAAGGATCGTCATAGACGTTTAATTTTATTTAAAAAATTAATATGATAGGCAAACTAGATGAACATATTTCATATATCAAAAATTTTAAATCAAAAGATATTGATGAGATAGAGTCTTTAAAGATTCAATTTCTAGGTAGAAAAGGAATAATTAATGATTTATTTAGTGAGTTCAAAAATGTTCCTTCTGATCAAAAAAAGGAATACGGCCAAAAAATAAATGAGTTAAAAAATTTAGCTCAAATTAAGTATGATGAATTAAAATCAGTTAACTCAACGTCTACTAAAAGTATTTCAGAAGATTTAACCAAACCGGGATTCCCTATTTCTAAAGGAACTTTGCATCCAATAACTATAATTAAGAATCAGATAATTGAAATTTTTTCAAAAGTTGGATTTGAATTATCAGAGGGGCCTGAGATTGAAGATGATTGGCATAATTTTACTGCACTTAATTTACCAAAACATCATCCTGCAAGAGATATGCAAGACACTTTCTTCATTCAACAAGACCCTGATATTTTATTAAGAACTCATACCTCTTCAGTACAGGTTAGGTATTTAGAAAATAATACACCTCCTCTGAAAATTCTTTCACCAGGAAGAGTATATAGAAATGAGGCAATTTCATCTAGATCTCATTGTATTTTTCATCAAGTTGAAGGAATTTATGTTGATGAGAATGTATCATTTGCAGATTTAAAACAGATGATTCTATATTTTACTAAGTCAATGTTTGGAAAGTCTAAGTTAAGGTTTAGACCTTCCTTTTTCCCATTCACTGAACCAAGTGCAGAAGTTGATATCTACTGGGGACTAGAAACTGAAACTGATTATAGAATTACAAAAGGTACAGGTTGGCTTGAAATTATGGGTTGTGGTATGGTGGATCCACAGGTTCTGGAAAATTGCAATATTGATTCAGAAAAATATACTGGTTATGCATTTGGCTTGGGTATTGAGAGAATTGCAATGTTAATCTACCAAATCCCTGACATTAGGCTATTCTTTGAGAATGACGTTAGATTTTTAAATCAGTTTAAATCATAAATTTATTCTAACTCAAATTTTATACCCTGGGCTAGTGGAAGTTCAGATGAGAAATTGATTGTATTTGTTTGTCTTCTCATGTAAATTTTCCATGCATCAGAACCACTCTCCCTTCCACCACCAGTATCCTTTTCACCACCGAATGCACCTCCAATTTCTGCTCCAGAAGTTCCTATGTTAACATTTGCTATACCACAATCACTTCCCCAATGAGATAAGAATAATTCAGCATCTTTTAAATTATTTGTCATAACTGCAGATGAAAGCCCTTGATCAACCTCATTTTGAATTTCAATTGCATTCTCTATATCTCCAGAATATTTAATAAGATATAATATTGGGGCAAACGTTTCAGTATGTACAATTTCTAAAGAATGATCAACTTCTGCAATAACTGGTTTTACATAACATCCACTATCATATTGATTTCCAGATAACACACCACCTTCAACTAACCAACTGCCTCCTTCTTTTTCAATCTGAGATAAAGCTTTTTCATAAGATTTTACAGCATCCAAATCAATAAGAGGTCCTACATGCATGTTTGAATCAAGTGGATTGCCAATTTTAATTTGACTGTAAGCTTTAACTAGAGCAGCTTTAACTTTATCATATACTTTTTCATGAACAATAAGCCTTCTCGTTGAAGTACATCTCTGTCCACAAGTTCCTACTGCTCCAAAAACAGTTCCCATAATTGTCATCTTTAAATCAGCATCAGGGGTGACTATAATTGCATTATTTCCTCCAAGCTCAAGTAAAGTTTTACCTAATCTAGCTCCTACCTTTTCAGCAACAATTTTTCCCATTTTAGTTGACCCGGTTGCTGATAGAAGAGGTATATTTTTAGATTCAGACAATAACTCACCAATTTTATAATCACCATTAATTAGACATGAAACACCTTCAGGAATATTATTTTCTTTAAAAACTTCTCCAATTAATTTCTGACAAACTATACTGCACAAAGGAGTCTTTTCACTTGGTTTCCATATTGTTACATTACCACATACCCAAGCTAATGCAACATTCCAGCTCCAAACAGCAACAGGAAAATTAAATGCAGAAATAATACCTACAACTCCTAGTGGATGATACTGCTCATACATTCTATGTGTAGGTCTTTCAGAGTGCATTGTTAATCCGTGAAGCTGTCGTGAAAGGCCAACTGCAAAATCACATATATCTATCATTTCCTGAACTTCACCAAGTCCCTCTTGATATGATTTACCCATTTCATATGATACTAGAGTTCCAAGTAATTCCTTTTCTTCTCTTAATTTATTTCCAAATTGTCTTACTAATTCCCCTCTTTTTGGTGCAGGAATTTTTCTAAAATAATCAAAAGCTTTTTTTGAAATACTAATAATATCATCAAAGTCTTTTTTGGAACCACATGATATTTTTCGAATTAACTTACCATCTACAGGAGATACACTTTCAATGACTTCTCCTGAACCAAACCAATTATTTCCAGTAGAACATCCATTAGTTAATTGATCAATATGATATTTACTAAATAATTTATCTAAATTTTTCATAGTTATATTTTTGATACACGAACAGTATTAACCATACCTTTTTTTTGAATTGGCATTGATGTTAGGTTTATAACTTTATCATCTTTTTGCAAAAGATTGTTTTCAACAGCTATTTTATTAATTTCTTCAATTGTTCTATCAGTGCTTTCTGTGCCATCATAATAGAAAGCTTTTACTCCCCATAATAAATTAAGCTGGGTCAATATTCTCTTATTTGATGTAAAAACTAGAACATGGGTTTTAGGTCTCCAAGAAGAAATTTGATATGCTGTATATCCACTATTTGTTAAAGTGCTAATTGCTTTTGCCTTAGTATCATTAGCAATTTTAGCTGCATGATAACAAACTGATTTTGTTATGAACCTTTCTGAGTCATAATCAGTTGGGTGTTTATGTTTTAATGAAATTAAATCTGAGTTTTCAACTTTACCAATAATTTGAGAGATTGTTCTAATTACTTCAACAGGATGTTCTCCAACTGAAGTTTCTCCTGAAAGCATGACTGCATCTGCACCATCCATTATTGAATTTGCAACATCATTTACTTCTGCTCTATTTGGGTTTAAGCTCTTCATCATGCTCTCCATCATTTGAGTGGCTATTATTACAGGTATTCTAGCTTTTTTGGCCTTATTAACTAATTTTTTTTGAATTAGTGGGACTTCTGCCGGGTTAATTTCTACACCAAGATCACCTCTAGCAACCATAATACCACTAGCAAATTTCATGATTTCATCAATATTCCTAACTCCTTCAGGTTTTTCAATTTTGGCAATTACTGGGATTCTGTGATTGGTGTTTTGATCTAATAATTTGATTAATGATTCTATATCAGACCCATGCCTAACAAATGAAAGTGCAATCCAATCTACATTTTGTTTTGCAGAAAAAATAGCATCCTCAATATCTTTTTCAGTTAATGCAGGTTGGGAAATATTAGTATTAGGTAGATTAAACCCTTTATTAGAAGACAGTATTCCACCTTGAATTATTTCAGCTATTATTTGATTTTTTTTGTCTAACTCAATAACCTTAAGAATAATTTTACCATCATCAATAAGAATCTTTTCACCTTTCTTAATATCCTTTGCAAGATTATTATAATTAAGGTATAAAGTTTTACTATCCCCTTTAAATTCCTTACCAGTTTTAATATTTATATTTTCTCCATATTTAAGCTCCGTGTTTTCTGAAACTTCACCTATCCTTAGCTTGGGACCCTGAAGATCAGCAAGAATTGCAGTATTTGTAGATAGTGAATCATTAATTTTTCGTATTTGCTTAATTACATTTTCTGCTTCTTTATGAGTTGAATGAGAAAAGTTAATCCTTAAGACATCAACACCTTCTTTAATGAGACTCTCGATACTCTCAGCTGATGATGTAGATGGGCCAAGAGTAGCAATTATTTTTGTTTTTTTTATCCTCTTCATATTTCAAAATTAAAATTTTCAAAAGTTTGTTCAATAGGTAATCTGTAAGAAAATGATATATGTGGAATTTTTGACATTTTTTCAATCAAATTTGATGTTGAAAAGTAACAGTTTTGTTTAATAAAGAAGTCAACCTCTTTATGTGATCCAATCAAAGATAACTCTTTTGAATTTCTGAAACTAAAAAGAGAATCTTTAAGTTTAGAGTCATCACCTTCAATCATATATTTATTTTCAAAAAGTTCAAAATCAACTCCTTTTTCATTTATTTTCCATTCAAAACAAGGAAATTTATACTTACCATCAATAAGAATATCATTTTTTGATCTTATAAAATTTGTGTAACAGTATTTATTTATTTGGAAAGCAAGAGAGTGAATCTTTAAAGTTGAATGAATAGCAATTAATTTGTAATTATACTCTTTTGCTGGTTCAAGTTTGAAAATTTTTTTGATAACTCAATAAATTATTACTAGTTGATCTTTTTAAATATAACGCATGCATTATGGCCCCCAAACCCAAATGTATTTGACATTGCAATATTTATGTCCCTTTTTTGAGGTGATGAGAAAGTAAAGTTTAGTTCAGAATCAATATTATCATCGTCATTAAAATGATTAATAGTTGGAGGCACTATACCATGTTTCATTGCTAGCACACATGAAATAGATTCAACAGCACCAGCAGCTCCTAATAAGTGACCTGTCATTGATTTAGTAGAATTTATATTCAAATTGTAAGAATGTTCTTGAAAAACATTTTTAACTGCCTTAGACTCTGCTACATCTCCTAGTGGAGTAGATGTGCCATGCATATTGATAAGATCAATATCAGAATGATTAAGACCAGCATCATCCAAACAGTTTTTCATAACTTTAATTGCACCTCTTCCATCTGGATGTGGCGCAGTCATATGGTAGGCATCACATGATAACCCTCCTCCAGCAAGCTCTGCATAAATTTTAGCCCCTCTATTAATTGCATGCTCATATTCTTCTAAAATTAATGCTCCAGCACCTTCACCTAGTACAAATCCATCCCTGTCTCTATCAAATGGTCTAGAAGCTGATCCTGGATCGTCATTTCTTGTAGACAATGCGTGCATAGCATTAAATCCAGCTACACCAGCAATTGTTACTGGTGCCTCTGATCCACCTGCAACAATTACATCAGCGTGACCAATTCTGATATAATTTAATGCATCGATTAAAGCGTTAGAAGATGAAGCACATGCAGATACAGTTGCATAGTTTGGACCCTGAAAACCATATTTCATTGCTATAAGACCAGGAGCAATATCTGGAATCATTTTTGGAATAAAGAAGGGGTTAAACCTAGGAGTTCCATCACCATCAGCAAAATTTAAAACTTCATTTTGAAATGTTTCTAAACCTCCAATTCCAGCTCCCCATATTACACCGATTCTATCATAATTTGGACTGCTATCAATTAATTTTGAATCATTAATAGCCTCACTAGCAGCAACGATTCCATATTGAGAAAAACGGTCATATCTTCTAAATTCCTTTTTTTCAAAGTGGTCTGCAGGATCAAATCCTTTTATTTCACACGCAAACTTTGTTTTAAACTTTGAGGCATCAAAATAGCTGATATTAGCACAACCACTAGTACCACTTATAAGACCTTTCCAATATGATTCTAGATCATTACCAATTGGAGTTAAAGCTCCCATTCCAGTTACTACAACTCTTCTTGATGTCATCAATTAAATTTATTTTGATTTTTCTATAAACTCAATAGCTTGACCAACAGAAACAATGTTCTCTGCCTGGTCGTCTGGTATTTGAATATCGAATTCTTTTTCGAATTCCATAATTAATTCCACGGTATCCAGAGAATCTGCACCAAGGTCATTTGTAAAACTTGCCTCAGGAACAACCTCATTCTCATCAACCCCTAATTTATCTACTATTATTGCTTTTACTCTTGAAGAAATATCTGACATAATATATTAATTTATGAGTTCAGTTGACAAAATTAAAAAACTTTAATCAAAACTCGTGTAAAATTCTAAATTATACCTTTATTTGTTAAATAAAAAAGTTTTTCATAAAAGTTATGAACCGCTCAAATTATTTATGAATAATAAAATT
>JADHME010000041.1 GCA_016780245.1 Flavobacteriaceae bacterium
ACCGAGAAACTAATTCCTAATCATTTAAAAAATTATGATGATTCATTTTGGGATAAAAAAGTTTTTGCACCTTCTTCACTTCTATTTTATCTAGGCTTAGATAAAAAAGTAAAAAAATTACCTCATCATAATTTATTTTTTGATGTTGATATGAATGATCATGCTTCTGAAATATATGATAATCCTAAATGGCCTGAATCTCCACTTTTCTATCTGAATTTCCCTTCATTAAGTGACGAAAGTATGGCACCAGATGGCTGTGAAAATTGTTTTATATTAATTCCAATTGCTCCAGACCTAGAAGATAATGAAGAAATAAGAGAAAGATATTTAAATATAGTTCTAAAAAGGATTGAGGATATCTCAGGCGAAAAAATAAGTGATAATATAATTTTTAAAAAATCATTTTGTGTTAATGACTTTATAGATGATTATAACTCATACAAAGGAAATGCTTATGGGTTAGCAAACACATTATTTCAAACCTCAATCTTTAAACCAAAGATGAAAAGCAAGAAAATAAAAGGACTATATTTTACTGGACAACTAACTGTTCCAGGACCTGGTGTACCTCCATCATTAATATCTGGAAAAATTGTTTCAGATGTTGTTATGCAGGATTTTCTGTATTAATAAATTCGTTTGTTTCAATTATATCCGTTATAATCTCAACTAATAGTTTTTCTACTTCTTTTATGCTTATCTGAGTATGATCTTTAATTGAAATAAATGGAGAAGTACTTTTTTTCACTGAATAAATTCCTATTTGGCCAATATCGAGATCTTTATAATTATTTGATACAAGTAATTTATAGATAAGTAATTGTAACAAATTTGAATATTTGTAGTCTAACTTAATTTTATCTATATTTTTTATATCTAGAACTGTTGGATTTACCAATCCTGACTTATAATCAATAACTCTTATTTTTCCATTGAATAAGTCAATTCTATCAATAATACCATTAATTTTAACTGTTGTATTATTTACAGTAATTTCAGATGATAGTCTTTCTTCTAGTGATAAAATCTTAATCTTAGCTTTTTCTTTAGTTAATTGTTCTTTTTCAAAATTTAAAATATTAGTTATGTAGTCTTTAACAATTTCTATAAAAATTAAGTTTTTGCCTTCGGGTTTCTTGGAATATAATTCTAAGAAAGATTCACTTGTTTGGTTGTCTATATTTCTTCTCATTTTTTCAATATGCTCTAATTCAAGATCTATCATTTTAAAAGGATTATAAAGTTTTTCAATTACCTCATGTATTAATGTTCCTTGATCCATATAACTTAAATATTTTGAATCTTCAATATCATCTATTCCTAAAATTTTTTTTTCGTAGAATAAATAGGGATTCTTAATAAATAAATTTAATGTAGATGCTGAAATTCCTGATTTTAAAATATCATTTATTTTTTGATCAATTCTTTTATCACTTTTAATTACCTCACTAATTTGATTATCAAATGTTATTTTTTGAGTTATCGAATTGTAAGAGATAGAATAATTTCTATCTAAGAGCTCCAGTTGCTTTATGAATCTACTTTTCTCACCGTTTATAAATGATGATAGATCTGAGTCAAAAGTTAGGTGCACTTCTTTAGAGTTTTCAACGAGACTATAAAATAAAGTGGAAATATTTTTTTCCTTCTCAATTAGATTCAAACTTTCAAATTCCTTTTTTTTGCTATTAGATACAAAATCACTATTTATCTCATTAAATGGAAATAACCCTTCATTCATATTACTTATTATAACATGATCATATTTTGAATTATCATAATCCAAAATATGATAGTTCGATGACATACTTATGTGATTTGAGTTAAATAGATTGACTAGATCAGCTAATTTATGATTGCTAAAAAAGACATAAACTCTTGCTTTATTATTTTTATTGTAGATTGATGAAAGGGTATCAGAAATATATTTGGCTTGATTTAGATTACCTGAAGTTGATACAATTTTTATTTTACTACTACAGTCTAATTTTTCCTTATTATCTAGCTTAATGTCATATTTTATTTTCTTACCAAAAGAAAAATTATTTTTACATGACTTATAATCAAGAAACTCTTTAATCAGGAAAGATATACTATTAGTGCTTGCTTTATTATTATTTGCTAAAATATAAAGCTCTTTTTCAGCCCTAGTAAATGCAACGTATAATAGATTGATTGAGTCAATATAGTTATTTAAAACTGAACTGTCATATACTTCTTTAAGGTTATGTCCATTTTGATTCAAGTCTTTTATCCTTTTAATTAACATCCACTTCAATGATTCAATTTCACTGAAAGGTTCATAGAGCCATAAAGAATCATTAAAACTATTTTCATCTAACTTATCATTGTATATTGGAAGTATTACTGCAGGATATTCAAGACCCTTTGATTTATGAATTGTTGATATACAAACTGACTTTTGATTGTCAGGAAGGCTAAGATTAATTTTATCTAAATTTTTACTCCAATAATTTAAATACTCATCCACTGAGTCATTTGATTTTTGAAGAAATTCAAATATGTTATCTATAAATGCTGCCAAAAAAATATTATTTAAATCAATTTTAAATATTGAGCAACAATATTTGACAGAGTCTAAAACATTAAGCTTTAGAAAATAGTTTAAATCAAATTTTTCATTTGAAATTTTACTAAGGAAATCATCAATATTTATCTTATCGAGACTTTCAAAGAAACAATCATTTATTGTTAAATAATCCCCTTCAAAATAATTTTTTTTATAAAGAAAGTCAATTATATTTTTTCTCTCACTATAATTATTTCCAGAGATACTTAACTTAAAAATTGAAATAACAAATTGAACAATTTCTGAATTTTTTATTTGTAAAATATCACTTGAAACAAGGTCAAAATCGGATGAATCAATATTATGTATTAGCTCTTTAGCATATTTATTTTTTCTAACTAAAATTATAATCTCTGAAGGAAGATACCCACGATTTAACAAATCCAGTATTTGATTTTTAATCTTTTCATAGAAAGTATCTGAATCATATAATTCTATTTCAACATAACCATCTTCTTTTTTTGTTGATTTTTGTTTGAAATTTAAAAGACTTGTATTGTATATTTTCAAATCTAGACTATTTGTTAAGTAGTTAAAAAACTCAGAATTAAAATCGACTATATTTTTTAAACTCCTGTAATTTGTGTCAATTTTTTCTATTTCTGGACTTATATAAAAAGGATTGGTCTCGCCAAGAATAAGATTTACAAATTGATTTATTCTACTCCCTCTCCACCTATAAATTGATTGTTTAGGATCTCCAACAATTAATAAAGACCCTTTAGTGCCATCATGAGACTCACTTTGAATTGAATTAGAAATTAAAGGAATTAAATTTTCCCACTGAAGCTCAGAAGTGTCTTGAAATTCATCAATAAAAAAATTTGAAAATCTTGATCCTAGCTTCTCATAAATTAATGGAGCATCATTTGATTTAACAAGTGAATTTAATTCAGAATTAAATTTTGAAATTAATTTGGTGTTATTGTCACTTTGAATTTTATTAATTTTATTTTCAATTAAGTTTATTAGAGACAGTGAAGGTAAATGAGATAGAAATGAATTTAAAACAAAAACATCTAATATTGTTTTGTTTATTTCATTGTAATTATTAAGTAACGAAGATCTTATCTTTTCAATTATATCAGATTTGCTATTGCTCAAAGATTTATTATATAGACTTGTCTCACCATTGAGTGATTTATATATAGACTCATTTATGTATAGCTGGTCATTGATGATTATATTGTTCAAATAATTCGGGAAGTAGCTTCCTCTAAAATCACCAAAATCAAGACCATTAGTTGATATTAGTTCTATACTTTTTATTGCAAGATTCCTCAAATTTTCTTTTTTCTCATTTTTAAGATTATTAACCTCTAATTTCATTTGAGAAAAAAATTCTTTATTCTTTTGACTGAAGTATTCAATCTGATCTCTATTTGATTCTTTATCAATTAAAACAATAAATTCCCTTAAATCATGTGAGATATCCCAGCTTTTGTTTATAGATGTTTTGAATCTTGCAAACTCTATCAATTGATTCTTTAAATTATCATCATCATTAATATCTATGAAAATGTCATCAATCGCTTGATCAATATAAACCATACTATCTAACTCAACTAAATAATCTTTTTCAATGTCAGATTGAAATTTAAATGACTTAAGAATATTATTGGTAAAACTGTCAATAGTCATGACATTGAAACTTGAATAGTTATAAAGAATGTTTTCTAAAATTATAAAAGCCTTTTCTTTGATTTCTGTATTATTTAGAGTTGTTTTACTTGAAACAATATCGATTATATCATTTTCATTTTCATTTACTATAATATTTAGATAAGATAAAATTCTGTCTTTCATTTCGGCAGATGCTTTATTAGTAAATGTTAATGCAAGCATCGACTTATAATGATCATCTTTTTTTGAATTTAATAATTGAGCTATAAACTCAATTGCTAGGTAGAATGTTTTACCTGACCCTGCAGATGAATTTATGATTTTATAAGAGTAGCTCATTTATAATTATTGATACTTAACAAAATAATCCTAATTTTGTAAAAAAAAAATTATGGCTTTTGAATTACCTAAATTAAATTATGCTTTTGACGCATTAGAACCAAACATAGATGCAAAAACTATGGAAATCCATTATGGGAAACACCATAATGGTTATACTAATAATCTCAATAATATCATTTCAGGTACTGAAAATGAAGGTAAGAGTATTGAAGAAATTCTTAAATCTCTCGACCTTAATGAAAGTGGATTAAGAAATAATGGTGGTGGTTATTATAATCATAATCTATTTTGGGAAATAATGGGACCAAATTCTGGTGGAAATCCAACTGGAGAAATAGGTGAGTCTATAAATTCAAATTTTGGTTCATTCGAAAATTTTAAAGATGAGTTCAGTAAAGCGGCTGCTACAAGATTTGGTTCAGGATGGGCATGGTTATGTGCTCATGCTGATGGTAAACTTGAGATATGCTCTACTGCAAATCAAGACAATCCTTTAATGCCAAATTGGTGTGGAGGTACTCCTGTATTATGTCTTGATGTTTGGGAACATGCATATTACTTAAATTATCAAAACAGAAGACCTGATTATATAAATGCATTCTTTAATGTGATTAATTGGGAAGAGGTGAATAAAAAGTATTTACAATAAAAAAAGGGGAAGAATCCCCTTTTTTGCCCCAAATCTTACCATGAACTTAACCTACTTATGTTCTGGTATAACTAATTTAGGTATTTTTTCAAATAAGTAAAACTTATTTAGAAATTATTTTTTGTTATACACTAGTATGCTCTAGCTGATTTTCCTTCAACAAAATTTATAAAAGCCTGATTTACAACTTTATTTCCTCCAGGTGTTGGGTAGTCTCCAGTAAAATACCAATCACCCTTATGATTGCTACAAGCTTTATGAAGATTTTCCACCTTTTGAAAAATTATATCTAATTCAATTTTTGAATTAGAATCTATCAACATCTCTGACATTTTAGATGATATTTGCTCAGGAGAAAAGTCTTTATAGATATTTTTAACATGATTCTTTTTATAATCTAGTTTTTCTTTAGATGAAACACATTTATCATATGTGTCTTTAATTATTTTATCTGCTGTTCCATTATCTTTATGCAGTTCAATAGCTGCTCTAAATGCAATAAAATCCTCAATTTTCGCCATATCAATTCCATAACAATCCGGGTACCTAATCTGAGGAGCACTTGATACAATGACTATTTTTTTTGGATTTAACCTTAGTAGCATCCTAAGGATACTTTCTCTAAGAGTTGTACCTCTAACTATACTATCATCTATAATCACAAGATTATCTGAATTTTTTATAACACCATATGTTATATCATAAACATGTGCAACCAGGTCTTCTCTTCCCTTATCAGCAGCAATAAAGGTTCTCAGTTTTGCATCTTTGATCGCAATTTTTTCAACTCTTGGGTTATTCTTTTTAGCTTTTTCAAGCAAACCATAAAATGATGTCTCTGCTGTATTAGGTATAAATGAGAAAACTGTATTTTTATAATCTTTTTTAATTGATTTTTCAATCTGAGGAATAAGTAGACTACCTAACATTTTTCTTTCCAAGTATATATCAGCATCCGAACCTCTTGAGAAGTAAATTCTTTCAAAAGAACAGGATTTTTTAACTTTTGGTTTTAAAATTTCTTTTAAAGAAGTTGTACCACTCTTTTTAATTATTAGAGCATTTCCTCTAGGAATCTCATTAATCTGAGAATAAGTAACATCAAAAACTGTTTGTATAGCAGGTCTTTCAGAGGCTACTGCAATTACCTCATCATTTTCAAAATAGTATGCAGGTCTAATTCCATGAGGATCTCTTATAACAAAAGAATCTCCATGACCTATCATACCAGCTATCACATAGCCACCGTCCCACTTCCTTGATGATTTTTTTAAGATTTTTTCAATATCTAAGTCCTTTTCAATAAGAGGAGGCATTTCAGATTTAAATACACCTTTTTTCTTTAATTTATTATATCCAGTAATCACCTCAGAGTCTAGGAAATGTCCAATTTTTTCCATTATAGTAATCGTATCTGACTGTTCTCTTGGGTGCTGTCCTAACTTGACTAAACTTTGAAACAGTTCATCTGTATTGGTCATATTAAAATTACCTGCAAGAATTAAATTTCTGTTCATCCAATTATTTTGTCTCATCATGGGTTGAACATAATCAATAGAATTTTTTCCATATGTCCCGTATCTTACATGACCTAGCATAACATTTCCCAGAAATGGAGTTTGTTCGTAAAATGAATTGGAACCTTTTTCAATTTTTTCAGATTTTATAAATGAATTAACTTTTTTATTGATCTTTTTAAAGATTGAGTGAATTGCCTGTTGTTCAAAAGATCTTATTCTATAAAAATATTTTTGTCCTGGGTTTAAGTCAAATTTTATACTTGCATAGCCAGCACCATCTTGGCCACGGTTTTTTTGTTTTTCCATCATTAAGAACATCTTATCCACACCATACATGTGTGAACCATATTTTTGCGTATAAAAGTCAAGTGGTTTTTTTAAGTGGATCAATGAAATCCCACATTCATGTTTTAGCTGATCACTCACTTAATTTAATTTATTGGTTCTGATTTTAATGTCATCCATTGACAAATTTAATAAGTTTTTTGTTCCCATATTTTCTACATTGTAAGAGGCTATTGCTGTACCATAAGCAATTGCAGATTTAATGGTATCAAATGAAATTTCTTCTGATTGAGTAAGATAACCTGCAATACCTCCTATAAAACAATCTCCTGCACCGGTTGGGTCAACTACCTTCGCAACTTTAAATGCGTTAGACTTAAATTTATTCTCAAAATTAAATAGTTCAGCACCATCTGCTGCTTTTTTAATTATTACAAACTTAGGACCCATACTATGAAGAATTTCTGCTGCTTTTTCAAGGTCTTTCTCACCTGTTATCATTTCTGATTCTTCGTCATTTATAGAAATTAAGTCGGAATTGTTGATTACCTCCTTAAGAGTACCCCAAAAGTTTTCAATCCAGTAATTCATTGTATCAAGAATAATAAGTTCAGGTTTTTTCTTTATTTGATTTATAGCTTTAAGTTGAATTTCAGGATGAAGATTACCAAGCAACAAAATATCAGGAGTTGAATTTGATTTAGATATAACTGGATTAAAGTTGGCCATAACATTCAATTCGGTTTTTGTTGTTATTCTTTCTTTGAAATTATTTTTATATATGCAGCTCCAATAAAAAGTTTTATCATCTTTTATAATTTCTATTCCTGATATATCCACGCCACAGGATTTAAGTAATTCTAGATCATCGTTATGGAAATCATTACCTACAACTGATACTATTGAAGAATTACACTCAAAATGTTTTACAGATAAACATATGAATGATCCTGCTCCTCCCAGTGTTCGATCAACTTTTTGCTTTAAAGTTTCGATCCCATCATATGCTAATGAAGCTACTATTAATAATGATTTGTTTGACATTTAATTAATTTTAGTTGTTATACCCTGAATCTTCAATTAGGTTTGAACTTTTTGCAGCATTATTTGCTAAAAGATCACACCTATCATTATAAAAGTCATTGCTGTGTCCTTTCACCCAATGAAATTTAATTTTATGCTCATTGTAAATATTTAAAAACCGTATCCATAAATCAGGGTTTTTTTTATTCTTAAATTTTTTTCTCTCCCAATCAAATACCCAACCTTTCTCAACTGCATCTGAAACATATTTTGAGTCAGTAAATATAGCAACATTAGAATTTTTAATTTTGATTTTTTCAAGAGCAATTATTACTGCTAAAAGCTCCATTCTATTGTTAGTTGTTAATTTGAACCCCTGACTAAATTCTTTTTTATAATCTTCCCCTTCCACCAACATAACTATTCCATAACCACCAGGTCCAGGGTTTCCAGTCGACGAACCATCTGTATAAATAGTAATTGGCTTATTCATAATTATATTAATAGAGATTCTATAACCTTGGGAAAATATTCATACTCTAACTTATGAATTTTTTCTTCAAGTTTTTCTGGTGTGTCATATTTATCAACTTTTATTTTTTTTTGGAATATAATTTTACCTGAATCATATTCCTCTGAGATGTAGTGAATAGAAATACCTGTTTCAACTTCTTTATTTTCAATTACCTTTTTATGAATATTTAGTCCATACATTCCTTCTCCGCCATACTTTGGAAGAAGAGATGGATGAATATTAATAATTTTATTTTTGAAAAAATGTATATATAAAGGAGAAATTTTTTTCAAGAAACCTGCTAGTATTATTAGCTTAGGGTTTATCTTTTTAAGCTCCCTAAAAACCTTGCCATTAATCTCAGCTTCTTCAAATAAAAAGTATTGAACATTTGTGTTTTTTATATGATTAACAAAATCAGAATGCTTATTGTTTGAGAAGACATGTGAAACCTGAAAATCACTATTATCACTAAAGTAATTGATAATATTTTTGGCGTTCGAACCCCTGCCAGATATAAAAATTACAATTTTATTATTCATAAATAATTTGAGCGGTTCATAACTTTTATGAAAAACTTTTTTATTTAACAAATAAAGGTATAATTTAGAATTTTACACGAGTTTTGATTAAAGTTTTTTAATTTTGTCAACTGAACTCATA
>JADHME010000042.1 GCA_016780245.1 Flavobacteriaceae bacterium
AAATAACCTTGAAATAGCATATTTGTCTAATGTTCCATCTCAAATTGAAAAAGATATTATTGAACTTGACAGAAGAGTTAACTTACTCTATTCAGCTCTAGAGGGAAAAATTATGAGAATATTTCCTGTCCCAAATGATATTAATAACAAATGGATCTCTTATCCTGAAATTTCTGAATATAGTTATGAAGGAGCTGATTCTCTCTATGTTAATAATGTTCTAAACCTCTATTTTCAAACATTAAGAGTAGCAAGACAGGACCAAGACTACACACAGTCTGAAGAGCTTTTAGAGAGCATTAAAGGGTTTCAGAAAAAATACGGAAGTAAAGTAATGCCATCTGACTTCAAAATTAATTCAGAGGTTGTTTATAATAAAGCAGATATATTTAACAGACTTTATAAATGGTATCTCTTTGCAGGTCTTGGTTTGCTTTTAATTCTAATTTTTCAAATATTTTATGACAATAAGTTTACAAGTTATCTTATCAAGCTTTTTGAGTCACTAATAATTACTCTATTTGTTTTTAATACCATTGGCCTTGCAGCTAGGTGGTATATTGCGGGGCATGCTCCTTGGAGTGATGCATATGAATCAATACTTTTTGTTGCCTGGGCTACTGTAATATTTGGAATTATTTTTGGCAGAAAATCATATTTTACACTTGCCTCATCTACATTTGTCGCATCAATTATTCTTTCTATTGCCAATATGAATTGGCTTGATCCTTCTATAGCTAATCTTCAGCCAGTTTTAGATAGCTATTGGTTAATGATTCATGTTGCTGTTATTGTTGGAAGTTATGGTCCATTTGCAATTGGTATGATACTTGGTATTGTGACCTTATTTTTAACTATAATTGCCACAAAGAAGAATAGAAAAATTTTTTCCAGGAAACTTGAGGAGCTCACTATTGTCAATGAATTGTCTCTTACTATAGGATTAGTTATGCTTACTATAGGTAATTTTTTAGGAGGAATGTGGGCAAATGAAAGTTGGGGTAGATATTGGGGATGGGATCCAAAAGAAACATGGGCTCTAATTAGCATAATGATTTATACTGCTGTTCTTCATTTAAGAATTATACCTAGGTTGAATAATAAATGGTTATTTAATTTGATGAGTATTGTTTCTTTTGCAGCAATTATGATGACGTATTTTGGAGTAAACTTTTATTTAGTTGGACTTCATTCATATGCATCTGGTGATAAAGTTATTACACCAGGTTTTGTTTATTATTCAACCGTTTTTGTATTCATTTTAGGCTTAATTTCTTATTTTGCAAATAAGAAAACCAAAGTACTTTAATGTTAAATATTAATATTGAAAACGAATATTCTCGCTTAAAAACTGTCATCCTTGGAATAGCTGATAATCTTGGGAATCCACCTTCTGAATCAGATGCTTTTGACCCTCGGTCCCTTTATCATATTAAGAATAAATCATATCCACTTGAGGAAGATCTAAAAAAAGAAGTGGAGAGCTTTAAAAAAAAACTAATCAAGCATAATGTCGAAGTATTAAGGCCTAATAATGTTAGTGATTGTAATCAAATTTTTGCAAGAGACCTAGGCTTTGTAATCTCTAATATTTTTTTTTTATCTAACATTGTGCCTAATAGACAGGATGAAATTGAAGGAATAAAGGAAATATTAAATCATTTAAATGTTGGGGTTATTAAACTGCCAGAATTTATGCATATAGAAGGAGGTGATATCATCGTTCATAATGACAAGGTTTTTATTGGAACGTATTCTGAAGAAGATTATCCTTCTCTAATTACAGCTAGAACTAATAATGAATCAATAGATTATCTAAAAAGAATAATTAATAACAAAGAAATAATCCCAATAGATATTAAAAAATCTAATACAAATATTTTTGAAAATACTCTTCACTTAGATTGCTGTTTTCAGACCATATCAAAGGA
This sequence comes from Flavobacteriaceae bacterium, assembly GCA_016780245.1. Taxonomy (GTDB): domain Bacteria; phylum Bacteroidota; class Bacteroidia; order Flavobacteriales; family Flavobacteriaceae; genus Marisimplicoccus. The sequence goes on from JADHME010000042.1 coordinate 1,932, forward strand.
TAAAGCAATTGTTTGCCCTGATGGTTTTAAGAAAAAAGATGATGTTGAATATCTAATAAAACTTTTTGGTAAAAAAAACATCTTCCTTGCAAGTCCGGAAGAGACTTTTATGTTGACATCAAATGTTTTAGTTATTTCCCCTGAAATAATTGTTTCTCATTCAAAATTTAAAAGGTTAAATAAATGGCTTGAAAAAAATGGTGTATTAGTAGAAAAAGTAGATTATTCAAATGTTTCGAAAATGTCAGGTCTTTTTAGATGTTCAACTTTACCATTAACAAGAGAATTATGATGCATTTTACTTCAAATATTTTGATGATTAGTCCAGAAAAATTCAGATCTAATGAATTTACAATGAATGATAATGTTTTTCAATCCAAAGAAGTAGTTGATTCAAAGGTTTCTGTTAAAGCTATTGAAGAGTTTGAAAAATTAAAAAATACTATATCTGATCATGGTGTCTCAGTATATTCGCTAAAGGGTGACAGTTCAAATGATACTCCTGATGCTGTATTTCCTAATAATTGGATATCTTTTCATCATAATAATAATGCGGTTATATACCCAATGTTTGCAGAAAATAGAAGGCTTGAAAGACAATCTGGTATTTTAAGAAAACTTTCAGAAAAAGGAATTAATATTGAAATAACTCATGATTATTCTAGTTATGAAAATCAAAACAAATTTTTAGAGGGTACAGGAAGTATGGTTCTTAATCGTAAAAATAAAATAGCATACTGTGCTCTATCAAATAGATCTGACGAGGAGCTGTTTATGAAATTTTGTAATGATCTGAATTATAGTCCAGTATTATTTAATTCTATCTATGAGTCTAAACCTATTTATCATACTAATGTTTTGATGTCAATCTGTAATAACTTTTCTATAATTTGTCTTGAATCTGTTAAAAATCAGGACGAGAAAAACAACATAATTAAATCTCTTGAAGATTCTGAATTAGATATAATTGACATTTCATACGATCAAATGAGTTCTTACCTAGGAAATTGTATTCAATTAATTGATAAAGATTTAAATCCAAAGCTTGTTATGAGTTCAAGTGCTTTCAGCTCAATTAAACCTGACCAGTTATCTAGAATATTAAAGCACACTGAAATTATACATTCAGATATTAAAACTATTGAAAATTATGGAGGTGGAAGTGCAAGATGTATGATTGCAGAAATATATTAATATCATTATATTTAAATAAACTATTTAAGCCTATTTAGGTACAATTTAAAATATATTTATATGAAAAGACTATTAATTATTTTATTAGCATTCCTTTTGTTTAATCCAATGGATGCTAATTCACAAAGAAAAAGAAATCAAAAAGAAAACACCGAAACTGAAAAAGTTTCTCTTAATGCATTTAAATTTAGAAATATAGGTCCTGCTTTTTTATCTGGAAGAATCTCAGATATTGCAATACATCCAAATAATGAAAATATTTGGTATATAACTGCAGGCTCTGGAGGAGTGTGGATGACAGATAATGCTGGTACAACATGGAATCCAATTTTTGATAATGAAACTTCATATTCTATAGGAGCTATTGCTATTGATCCATCTAATACTAATATAATATGGGTTGGAACTGGAGAAAATGTTGGCGGAAGACATGTTGGTTATGGAGATGGAATCTATAAAAGTAGTGATGGAGGTAAAACATGGAAAAATATGGGGTTAAAAAAATCTGAACATATATCAAAGATTATTGTTCATCCAAATGACTCTAATGTTTTATGGGTAGCTGTTCAGGGTCCGCTATGGAATAGTGGGGGAGAAAGAGGTCTTTATAAGACAGTGGATGGAGGTAAAAACTGGTATAAAACACTTGGTGATTCTGAATGGACTGGGGTAACTGATATCATGATTGATCCAAGAGATCCTAGTTTAATTTATGCAGCTACATGGGATAGGCATAGAACTGTAGCAGCATATATGGGAGGTGGTCCTGGTTCTGGAATTCATAAATCTGAAGATGGAGGAGAGACATGGAAGAAATTGACTAAAGGGATCCCAAAATCTAATCTTGGTAAAATTGGTATAGCAATTTCATATCAAAAGCCAGATGTAATATATGCTGCTATTGAAGAAGATAGAACAAAGGGTGGTGTATATAGATCTTCTGATAGAGGTGAGTCATGGAAGAAAATGTCAAATACTGTATCTGGTGGAACAGGTCCTCATTACTATCAAGAGCTATATACTAGTCCTCATGAGTTTGATAGACTATATTTAATGAATGTCCATATTCTTACTTCAAAAGATGGTGGAAAGAATTTTGAGCAATTAACAAACGAGAGAAACTTCTATTATTATTTTGACAAAAAACATAGTGATCATCATGCAATGGCTTTTAAAATGAGTGATCCAGATTATTTAATGGTTGGAACTGATGCGGGTATCTATGAAAGCTTTGATGCTGCAAAAAATTGGCATTATTTTTTGAATTTGCCTTTAACTCAATTCTATAAAGTAGCTGTAAATAACCAAGAACCTTTTTACCACATTTTTGGTGGTACCCAAGATAATGGATCTGCAGGAGGCCCATCTGCTACTGATGAGGAATATGGGATAACTAATAGAGTTTGGTATAAGACATTAATGGCTGATGGACATCAATCAGCTACCGATCCTGTTTATAATGAAATAATGTATGCTACTACACAAGAAGGTGGTTTTCATAGAGTTGACCTAACAACTGGAGAACAAGTTTATATTAAACCTCAACCACTTGACGGAGACCCTTATGAAAGATTTAATTGGGATACACCAATTTTAGTAAGTCCTCACAATCCTGCAAAAATTTATATTGCCTCTCATAGAGTTTGGGAATCTGAAAATAGAGGAGATAGTTGGACTGCAATTTCAGATGATCAAACTAGAAATGAAAATAGAATTGAACTTCCTATTTTAGGAAGAAAACAAAGTTGGGATAATTCATGGGATGTTAAGGCTATGTCTCAGTATAATACCATAACTTCATTATCTGAATCTCCTGTCCAAGAAGGTTTAATATGGTCAGGTACAGATGATGGTTTTATTCATGTTACAACAAATGGTGGTAATTCATGGAGGGAAATTCCAGTTACAAATCTTGGTCTTCCTGAAAGAACATTTGTTAATGATATAAAGGCTGATCTTTTTGATGCAAATACAGTTTACGTATCTCTTGACAACCATAAAGAAGGTGATTTAAACCCATACTTGTATAAAAGTTCAGATCTTGGTAAAACATGGGAATCAATTTCAAACAATATTCCAGATAGAACTCTAATATGGAGATTAGTTCAAGATCATGTAGAGAAGGATTTATTGTTTTTAGCAACTGAGTTTGGGGTATATACATCTCTTAATGGAGGAGACTATTGGCAAAAGCTGCCAGGTACACCGACCATATCTTTTAGAGATTTGGTAATACAAAAAAGAGAAAATGATTTAGTTGCAGCTTCTTTTGGAAGAGGATTCTTTGTGCTGGATGATTATTCAGCTCTAAGGGGGATGATGAATAAGGAAAATTTAGATAAAACTGCAAAATTATTTAAGCCAAGAGATGCAAAATTATTTAAGCCAAGAAATGCACTTGGAAATACTGGTGGTCAATATTATGTTGCTGAAAATCCAACCTTTGGTGCAGTTTTCACCTATCATTTAAATGAATTTCCAGAAACAATCAAATCTAAGAGAAAAGAAGTTGAGTCATCATTAAATAAAGAAAATGATGATATTCCTTTTCCTGGATACGATTCGTTGACAGAAGAGATGAGAGAAAAACCAGCAATGTTATTATTATCAATCAATGACTCGGAAGGTAATCTAATTAGAAATGTAAGTCAAAAACCCTCAAAAGGAACAGGGAAAATTGTTTGGGATTTAAAACATAAAAGTTATAGTGCAATAACTGCTAGTTCAGGTTGGAGAGAAATGACTGGTCCTTTTGTTACTCCAGGTAATTATTCTGCAACTTTATACATGCAAAAAGATGGAAATCTTGAATTACTTGATGGTCCTGTTGAATTTAATGTCAATCTTCTAAGAGAAGGTGTCTTAAAAGGAGCATCTTTTGATGAATATAATTCTCATTTAAATGATCTTGCTTCATTATATAAAAAATATTCTAAATATTCAGATACATTCTATAGGTTAGAGTCCAAACTTAATTTATTAGAAAAAGCATTGCTACTTTCAGAATCTTTATCTGAGAATTCATTTAATGAATTAAAAAATGTAAAAGATCAATATTTGTCAATTAAAGATAAATATGGCACTAGCCCTTCAAAAAATGAAATAGGAGAGTGGGATAAACCTACTATTGGATCAAGGCTATCTATTGCAAATGAAGGTTTATCAACGTTTTATGGTCCAACAGGCATGAATAAATATAATCTTGAAATTGCTACAAAATTAGTTGATGAGTATAAGAATGATGTTGAATTAATAAACAATGAGGTTAAAGATTTAGAAGAGAAAATTAAAAATTTAAACCATCCTCATATTTCAGGATCAGGAATTAATTAGAAATATTTTGACTTAGTTCGAAACATTCTAAATCAAAATATTTAACAGAAGATAGAAGGTGGTCAAAAATATCAGAGGTTAATCCCTCGTATTTTGTCCACTCTTTGTCTTTTGAAAATGTATAAATCTGAATAGGTATTCCCTGTGAAGTTGGCTCGAGCTGTCTACACATTAAAGTTAAGTCTTCATTTGTCATTGGGTGAGCTTTCAAATACTCTTCAATATAGATTCTAAATACCCCTAGATTGGTAAGATTTCTTCCGTTTAATAACATAGATTTATCAATACCATTCTTCTTATTATATTCATTAATTTCAGAAACTTTTGAACCAATATATTCTGAAATTAGATTAACTTTTTTTAGTTTTTCAATATCATCACTTTCTAGGAATTTAACAGAACTTGGCTTAATAAGTAATGACCTTTTAATTCTTCTTCCTTTGGATTCCTCCATACCCCTCCAATTAATAAATGAGTCAGATACAAGCTTATATGTTGGTATTGTAGTTATTGTGTTGTCAAAGTTCTGAACCTTAACTGTTGAAAGATTCACCTCAATAACTGTTCCATCAGCATCAGATCCTTTCATTGTTATCCAATCACCAATTCTTACAGTATCATTAACTGTAATTTGAATACTCGAGACAAAACCAAGTATTGTATCTCTAAATACAAGTATAATTATTGCTGACAATGCTCCAAGAGATGCAAGAAAAGTACCAATCTCTCTACCAGTAAGAACTGATAGGATAAGTATAATTCCAATGAACCAAAGGAATATCATTACTACTTGAATATAGCTGTCAATCGGTATATGTTTTAGAGATGAACTTAATTTAAAATAATCTTTAACAGTCCCTAAAACAGACCTTACAGTAACAATAAATAATATTATAGTTATAGCTTCAAGTACTATTAACAAATCTTCATTGTATAAAGGCAGAACCCAAAAAAGAAAAAATAAAGATGGAACATATGAAAGTAATCTTGGAATTTTATTCTTAATTAACAAATCATCAAAAGGAGAGGCAGTAGATTTTGCAATTCTTTTAAAAAATGATAAAATTATTTTTCTCCCAATGAAATTAATAATTATAACTACTGTTACTATTGAAATTAAAATTAGTCCAGAAGCTAACATTTCAGATATACCTACTGGGAGCCCATAATTACTAAGAAATTCTAAAATTTGATCTTTAAACATTTTACAAAAATAAAAAACCCACCAAAAAGGTGGGCTCTTTTCTAATAAAAATTAGTTTATTAGTTATTTAATGACACTAATTCTAGTGTAATTGGGTCAGCATGTTGGCTTGATGATTGTAGCCCTTCTTGAAGTTTTTGAAATTTAAAACTATCAGTTGGAAGTTCATCTGCAATAGATCCACCTTCAACAGGTCTATTGAAAAAGAAATGTGTTATTCCTTCATAAGCAGTTTCAGTTCTTTCATAAACTTTTGCTAAACGCCAGTATCCGTGCTTTCCATTCATTATTGCTTTCTCAACATATGGTTTAAAAAATAAAGTTTCATAATTTTCGAAATTATCATTTAGAGCTGTAGTTGGTGTAAGGATGAATGTGTCTCCCGGTTCTAGACTTCCGCCTGACCATATAGTTCTGTCAACAGTCTCTAGATGATAGTTTCTCCTATCTTTACTTTCAGATCCAACACTACTCATAATCGTTTCAACTCTTTTTGCAGAAATTTTACCTTTATGCGCTTCTTTTGCTAGTGCAATCCAGTCATCTGTTGTCCAACTATTAAGATAATTATCAAGTTGTTCTTTTGAGCTGAAACCGGTATTTATGATATAATGTGGACCATTTTCACCTATTTCTGAGGTAACTTTCCAGACTGACTGCCATTCTTGGATGCCTTTCTCAATAGCAAGTTCATGTATTGGACCAAAAAATGCTTCTAAAGCTAAATACTGTTCTTCTTGTCCCTCATTAAGTTGTACAGCACTTAAAATGTTATACTGAGCAGATGAAGTTAATGTAATTGATAATATAAGTATTGATAATATTTTTTTCATTTTATTAAAGATTAAATTAAAATTATTGAACTACCATTACACAAGTTAATGTTGTTGGCTCTGACATATCTCTTGAAGATTCAATTCCCTCCCAAAGTCTGTCCCATTTAAAACCAGAAGGTGAATATCCCTCTCCAGGATTTGCTACTCTCAGATTAAATACCAAATGAGACCAATTGTCGTATGCATTCTCAGATCTACCAATAGCCTCAACTAATGCCCATTGTCTTAAATTCCCCATAAGAATATTTTTTTCTGCAACTGGTTTCCAAACTTTGGTTTCGTAATTTTCAAAATCATCTGTTTTTTTTGACATGAAGTTTATACTTACTTGATCTCCCGGTTTTATGTCACCACCTGCTAAAATTGTGGCATCAACAAGTTTAAGTACGTATGATCTTCTTTCGTTACTAGTATCTTGCCAACTTCCAGCCATTTTTTCAATTGCTCTTCTGGACATTTTACCTTTATATATTTCTTTAGCAATATCTAAGCCATTTGGAACATTTCCATTTTGAGCAGCCTCATATTGTTCT
>JADHME010000043.1 GCA_016780245.1 Flavobacteriaceae bacterium
AGTTTATGAAGTTTATCATCTGATCAGCAATCAATTTATTACCCTGATCATTCAAGTGAACACCATCATAAGTAAGTATCCCTGAAGGATTATTATTAGGATTGTTTTGAGATATGTAATCTAAAAAAACTCTTCTTAAGTCAATTAAATCAGTACTATACTCAGAAGATAATTTTCGAATAACATCAGAAAATGCATCAAGATCTTTATTCATATCTTCCATTGTTTTAGCATCTCTATAATGTTCAACATATTCATTTGCTAAAGTAAAATCTCCATGATTTTCACCAATAACAGTTGGAGTACATAGAACAACTCTTGATCCTATTTTCTGAATTTCAGAAATTATTTGTCTTAAACCATTTTCATATAGATCTATGTCTGACCCTGTGCCAAAATCATATTTATGCCAAACATCATTTATACCAATGTATATAAAAACAATATCAGGATCTAAATCTATTACATCCTTTTTATATCGTGTAAGAAGATCCGAAACTTTATCTCCGCTAATTCCTTTACCGACTAGCTCTGTATTTTCTGCGAGACTTGGTGCTAAAAATGTAATAAACCCTGTATACTTAGGATAAATTAATTCACCATTATTTTCAATTCCAACATCTTTATCATAAACTCCAGCCTCTGTTATTGAATCACCTAAAAAGACAATTTTCAATTTACTTTCATTCACATCATTACAACCAATAATTAATATAAAAATCAGAAGATGCAAGTATCTCATTAAAGCTCTCTAATTTTAATATTTCGATACCTAACGTCCCATCCATGATCTTGAAGACCAATTTTACCTGTTTTAAATTTTCCAAAAAAGGGAGCGTATGTAAAATATGGATGATCAGGGATTAAGCCATCATAATATTTATCATCACTAAATTTTGATCTTGACACCATTTCATCCCACTCAGGTCCATATAGTGGAAAAGAGTAGACAAACTCACCATTAAATGTTACTGATCCTTCATTTTTATTATGATCAACTTTTAGAAGTAAGTGATTCCACTCTCCATAAGGATTGTACTTAACGTCACCAAGAGGCTTTATATCATACAGAGCTGGTGCTTGGTGATAAAGTGTACTCGGTCCTACAAAATTTTCATTATCTAAAACTTGAATTTCAGGACCAGTTTTCCAGGGTGCATCAACTTCAGGGATTTCGTTCACCTTAAAAAAAATACCACTATTACCTCCCTTAGGAATTTTCCATTCTATTGATAATTCAAAATTTGTAAAAGATTTATCGGTTACTATATCATTACCCCAACTAGCATTATCATTATTAGATTTTAATACCATTTCTCCATTTTCAATATACCAAGCATCACTCATATCATTTGAATTATACTGGTGCCAACCATTAAAAGATTTTCCATCAAATAGGTACTCCCAATCAGAAGTTTGAGAGAAGGCTGCAGAGCTTATTAAGATTATAAAAAGTAATTTTTTCATATCTGATTTTTTTTCTTTTAAGATACCTTAAATTTAACAAAATATATAATAAAATTTATTAGATTTAATTATGTTGAATAACTATTTATTACTATGTCTTATACTTATAAATTCTCAATTAATTATTGGACAAGAAAAAAATATTTTTGAATATTTACCAGATAATAATGAGCATCTAATATATCATGATGATTGGGGTAAGAATAACTATATCAAATTATTACATCAGTTTAATTCATCACCATTAAAGAAAGATGATATAGTCTTTTTAGGAAATAGTATTACTGCAGAGGGTAAAAATTGGAGTGCTCGATTAAATAATCCTAAAGTAAGAAATAGAGGAATTGGAGGTGATACTACTGACGGTGTTCTTGCAAGAATTGGAGAAATAGTAGACTCTAAACCAACTGCAGTTTTTTTATTAATTGGCATAAACGATTTGTACAATAATTCAATCCAAGAACCATCAGTGAATTATATTGCAAATAATATAATAGAAATTGCAAAAAAAATCAAAACTAATTCAAGTGATTCAAAAGTTTTTATTCAGACTTTACTTCCAATTTCAAAAAAGAAATCAACTAAAGATTACAAGCTTTATAATCATAGTATAAGAACTATTAATGAAATCATTATTGAAAATCAACAAAAGAAATTTTACTCTGTAATAGATTTGTATGCCTTATTTGTAAATAGTGAAGGACAATTAGAAGAAGATTTAACTTATGATGGTCTTCACCTTAATGAAGAAGGCTATAAAGTATGGTCTAACTTTATTAAACCCATAATTGACTCTCTCTAAATTTTAAAAAAAGAACCTGAGCACTTTAGAAACTCAGGTTCTTATGTAATAATGTTATTAAAAGAGATTAAAAACTAAACTTAATCAACATACTTTTTTAACATATACTATAATTTTATTTAGCCCACCAAAGTTTTGTGCCCTGCTTATCTGGACCTTGTAAACTATTTGCTTGCTCAACACCTGCAGCATTAGTATTATATGGACCTGATCCATATCTCATTCTTTGAGGATAGTCTCCATTAAGATCTCCAAGAACAAATATGTCATCATCATTAACGCCTGAACTAAGCTCAGTAGGATACCCAGTATCTCTAACAACAGCCCACGCTTCAAATCCGTTTGTAAATAATGCCATCCATCTTTGAGTTGCAATTTTCTCTAAATTTTGATCTGTGCTTCCATTAAGCTTAGCCATATCTTCTGTGGCTAAGTAATTATCTATATCCGCACTTGCTACATCCCATAATTCCATAGCATGTCTAATACCAGTTTGATAAAAAGTTTCAGCATTACCGCTTGCAAGGCCTTTAGTTATTGCCTCGGCAATCATAAAGTGACTTTCTGCAGCACTCATTACAACAAAAGGAAAAATAGGTTTTCCTGAGTTATGCTGATTAACAACAATATCAGCTGGTTCTGACCATAGTTTTCTGTCTAACATTGGCTTGATCTGACCATTCAACCTTGTAGGTTGACCAATATAGTTTGTGTTTTCAGGCATAGTAATTGTAAAACCACCTGCACCATCAGATGCTTTAGTGTATGTTGCACCTGCACTATCTAGTATATCTGTTAAGTAAGCTACATGCTTATCGAATAGTGCAACTCTTTCACCTTCAGCTGGTTTAGCCCATTCAATTGTACCTCCTTTACTTGGCTTAGCATATTTAGAAAGTCTAGGATCATTATTATCTCTAAGTGCATCAATTAATGTTTTAGTTAAATGCCAGTTTCCACCTCCGTAGAATGGACCCCATACATCACCATAAACTGCACTTACCCATGTACTAATTTCTAAGTCTCTTTCTAAAAGAGCGTTTCTGTCAGCAAGAACTCCCGAAGAAATAGCTGAAGAAATTGCAGAGGATGAAAAATTCTCTCCTTCTGCACCCTGAGCTCTAAGACCAAGTCTTAACTTTAGACTATTTGCAAGTTGTTTCCATGCCTGCAGATCTCCATTAAAGAAGATATCATTATCAGTTAGTTGGTCTACACCTGATCCAGTATTAGTTGAACTCCCAATAAGAGCAATTGCCTCATCAAGATCAGAAACCAACGTGCTATATATTTCTAGCTGAGTATCATACTTAGGAGAAGTTATATCAGGATTAGAAGCTTCTGAAAAAGGTACCATGCCGAACGTATCAGTATAATATTGATAATATAGTCCTTTCATTATTAATGCAATTGCATAATATTTATCGTTTTCAAGAGTTCCACCTTCTTTCACAAAATTTGTAAAAGCAGTCAAAGTACTATTGTAACTAGCAAGCCATGCATCATGAACTGCACTAGTATAACCTGGATCATAATTATAACCCAGTCCATCATCCCACCAGTTTGATTTATAACCGAATGCAGTGTGTCCAGCATATCTATCCGCGTGAATAATTGGACCTCTCCAATAAGGATATCTATCGGGTGCAAATAAGCCTACTTGTGCATTAGTTACAAAATATTTTGCACTAACATCACTTGGGGCTAAAGCATCTGGCCTTTCATTAATCTCGTTGAAGTCATCTGTACAGGAGACCATCAAGGCCATTAAAGCTATCGTTGATAAAAAATAATTGTTTTTCATAGTTTTAGTTTTTAAAAGTTTAAAGTAAGATTCAGACCTAAGCTTCTAGTAGAAGGTAGGTTATTTAGGTTAAAACCTTGTGCACCAATTGCAGTTCCTAGAGTCATCTCAGGGTCTACATCTGGAGCATCTTTTGAGAAGAAAAAAAGATTTCTTCCAACAAGCTGAAGAGAAGCGCTTTGAATACCTAAAGATTGAGTATTAGGAATTTGATATCCAATTGAAAGCTCTCTTAGCCTTATGTTATCTTGATCGTATATATAGTTCTCTACTGCAAGGGATCCCCAATATTCTTGTCCTGTAATTGACTCAGTATTTGGAGCACCAGTTGCGCTATTGATTCCATCTAAAGTCACACCAGATTCTCTATATTGAAGACTTCTTTCACTAACTCCTGCTCCATCTAGATTTCTAGAAGTATTAGAGTAGAACTGACCACCAAATCTTCCATCAATTTGAAAGCTAAGCGTATAATTTCCGTATCTAAAAGTATTCACCCATCCAGCTAAAAAGTCTGGTTGAGCAGTTCCTAAATACTGGTCAGGGTCTGAAGTCTGAGGACGACCATCTTCTCTTAATAATTTTTGACCAGATTCATTTGTTTTCCAAACTGAACCATATATATCACCTATTGTTCCACCAACTTGAGCTCTTAAAGCAACTTGACCATCGTTTGTAGTCATATAAGTAAATGTTTCTAAATCATCAATCAACTCTAAAAGCTCATTTTCATTTTTAGAATAGTTTAGAGATGAATCCCAAACCATTTTACTATTTTGAATTATTCTACCACCAAGGGTAATTTCTAAACCTTTATTAGAGACTTTTCCAACATTTTCCTTAAAGAACTGGAAACCGGTTGCTGCTGGAACAGGAACATTAAATATCATATCTGTAGTCTCTTTGTCATATATAGAGATATCGAAATTCAAACGATTATTTAACATAGAACCTTCAAGTCCAAATTCAATAGATGTTACCTGTTCAGGTTTTAAATCTTCATTTAATTTAATACTCGGAGCACTTAAAGTAGTAAGACCAAGATATCCTTGACCTGGCACATCAAATGTTTGATATAATTGGTATGGATCTGTATCATTACCAACTTGTGCATATCCAGCTCTTAGTTTTAATAAATTAAATAACTTTTGTTCTGGGTCAACAAAATTATTTAAGATAGCAGAAACTGAAGCCGAATTATACATGTAAGATCTATTTTCCTCTCCAAGTGTAGATGACCAGTCATTTCTTGATGTTAAATCAACATATAAAAAGTCTTGGTAAGCGAAGTTTGCACTAGCAAAAGCTGAGTTAACTTTCTTAATTGTTAAAGGAGTTTCATTTGGAGCTAAAATATTAGCCGCATTATTTAGGAAGAACTTTGTTGGAATCTTAAAGTTTTCTCCGAACTGATAATATCCTTGGTACGTTCTTTTTGATAAACTTCCACCAGCATTTACAACAACATTTAGATCACTTGTTATGTCTTTTTTAGCTGTAAATACAAGGTCTGTATTTAGTTCACCTGAAGAAATAGTATTTAAATCCATTCTTCCTCCTCTATAGTTATGATGACCTGTTTTTGTTATTCTTTTAGTCTTAGTATCTGTAACATCAGCACCTACTCTAACAAATGCACTTAACCAGTCAGTAAATTCATAGTTTATTTTTGCAAAACCAAAGAATCTATTTCTTCTTTCATTATACTCATCATGATTTGCCATCCAATAAGGGTTAGCTGTTTGAGAATTTGAGCCACCATAGTTTAATACTTTAAACTCATCTGTTGTCCCAGGATTATCTACTTGATATTTCTTTAAGTCATTTATATCAACAGATCTAGGCATTTGATAAAGAACCCCCATGATTCCTTCACCTCCCATTTGCTGACGACCGTTTACTTCTTGAGTAAAGTATGTTGCTTTAGCATCAATGGAAAGCTTATCAGATAGATTCATTACTCCTCTTAAATTAAAGTTATGACTAATCATAGATGAATTAGGAATCATACCTTGAGTGTCATTATTAGTGTAGGAAAATCTAACTGAACCATTTTCTGAAGCATTTTGAATTGATATTGATGTTATAGCCTTAATACCAGTATTGAAAAAATCTTTTACATTATCTGGGTATGCTTGTGATACTCTTGGCGTACCATCAAAATACATTTGTGACGCGCCCATTTTTGGTCCCCAAGATGAAGATCCAAAATCAGTTGCTATATCAGTATATGCAGCTCCTAAAGTACCCTGTGCATATTCATTTTGAAAATCAGGTAAAAACATAGGTGTATCAGCTGTTAAATTCGTATTAAGAGATATACCTAAACCTTCAGTTTCAGATCCTGTTTTTGTAGTAATAAGAATAACCCCATTACCAGCTCTTGAACCATAAAGTGCAGACGCATTTGGTCCTTTTAGAACTGAGATTGATTCAATATCATATGCATTTATGTCTGTTATACCACCACCAATTACTGTGGAGCTATAATCAGCATTTTGACCTGACTCAATTCCGTCAGCATTGATAGGAATACCGTCAACAACAATTAATGCCTGATTCATTCCGTTTACTGAGTTGTTACCTCTTAATGTAATTCTAGATGCAGAACCAATTGTTCCTGACTGAGTGATGTTAAGACCTGCAACTTTTCCCATTAAAGAGCTTGCAATGTTATTATCTTTTAATGAATTTATTTCATCACCATCAACTTCTGTAACTGAATATCCTAGTGATTTTTTTTCTCTTGTAAGACCTAAAGCTGTTACAACAACTTCGTCAAGAGCATTATCTGAAATCAGTTGAACGTTAATTGGAGATGAACCGACAACTATTTCCTTTGACTCATACCCAACATAACTTATAACAAGTGTACTCCCTTGAGATGCATCTATTGTAAAGTTACCATCAAAATTGGTAGTTGTACCATCTGATGTTCCTTCTATTACAATTGAAGCACCTGGAAGAGGTATCCCGTTATCATCGCTAACAGATCCTGTAATCTGTTGTGCTGTAGCTGTAAGACTAAACGTCAATGAAACTAAAGCACATAACAATAGGTTTTTTTTCATAATTATTTTATTTAATTAGTTTTTAATACTTAAATGTAGTATAAAGCTTATAATAAAAATAATTAAATTATACTGCATAAATACTGCATAAAAATTATCAATCTGAAATAATTATATTGATAATATGAAGCTATTGAGATCTTTAGCTTTGGTTATATTAAGTTTTTTTGATAGCCTATATCTTTGGCTTTCAACTGTTCTCATTGAAATTCCTGAAATTCTTGCAATTTCATTGTTAGAGTGGTTCATCTTTATATATGAGGCAAGTCTTATGTCAGTTTTAGATAAATTTGCTCGTTTATTTAGTTTTTTATAAAACTCAGGATATACTTGACTAAACATTCTATCAAATTCTTGATAGGCTTTATTTGATCTAGAAAGTTCATCCATCTCCTTTTTTATACTATTAATTTTTAATGGAACAAATCTATTTTTTGTTATTTTCTTTTTTAACTTATTTATATGATCATTTCTTTGAACAATGAAATTAATTTTTGAGAATAACTCTCTTTCTGTTATTTTGAGTTCATCTGAAATTCTAGATTTTTCAATATTAACTCTAATGTTTTTTTCCTTTTGAAGCTCATAATTATATTTCAAGTACATCAATATCATAAGTAAACTAAATAGTATAATTATAGACATCAAAGTTACTGTAAGAGCTTGAGATTTTAATTTGTTTATTTCTTGCTGTTTATCCGTTACAAGAATTAAATTTTCAAGAACATTAAACTCTTCTTGAATTAGTTTCTGAAATGGCTTTTCACTGTATACGATTATTGAGTCTTTAACTGCTAATAACTTTTTATTTGATTTCTCTAAAACATACAATTCCTCAAGAAGTTTAAAATTTGATATTTTTTCATCATCTGTTATTTCTTTATTTGAAAGCGACTCTAAAATTATTTTTTCAGCTGAATTAATTTGATCAACTTGAATTAATAATTTGGCAATTCCATAATTTACCTTTGGGATTTCTGTAGGGAAATCAACAAGTAATTTTTTAGCATTGTTAAAATAGCCTAGTGCTTCTGTCTGCTCTCCTTGATTTTCTAAATATTTACCATATTCATAATTAGCATTTCCAAAACGAAGTTTGAATTCATTAGCGGATTCATTTTCTATATTTAAATTATATAACTCTTCAATTTTTTGATAATTCAATTTTGCATCTTCAATTTTTCCAGCTCTTAAATTCAGATCGAGAATATAAAAGTAGCTTAACGCAATATGAGTTTTATCCCCATTTTCTATTCTTCTTTTTAGTACTTTTTCGTGAATAATTTTGGCTTCTTCAAAATTAGCTTTTTCAACTTCAATTAAAGCTAAATTCATTTCAGAGGTATTAATTCCATATAATTTTTCTTCTTCATATTTTGAATCAAATAATTTAAAGTTTATTAAAGCCTCATCATAGAATATTTTAGCTGTGTCAAAATCTTGATTACGAAAATAGACGTTACCCATAATAACTAAAATCCATGGAGGTTTTGAAACCTTTCTATTCCTCCTATCACTTGAATCCAAGAGTTCATATAGTTCAAGAGACTTTTTTAAATACTGATATGAATCTCTGTAATTTCCTATATAATAAAAAGTTTCACCTATATAATAGTTTACAAGAACAAAATCCAGAGTTATTTCCTTTTCACTTGAATAATATTTTAATGAGTTAAAACCAAATTCTAAAGCTCTATTTGGATCTGATGATTTATACTTTATAATCGAATCATTTATAAAAGGATCTCCATAACTATCTTGAAGAATTAATGAATTTAAATTAGTACTTGAGAATACCGATGTAAAAGAAAAAAAGATAATTAATCTAAAAAACTTCATGTTT
>JADHME010000007.1 GCA_016780245.1 Flavobacteriaceae bacterium
TGATTGATCTAGGTGGAACAACTGTTTCAAAAGGTGTTCAACATCCATCAGATAGAAAATTATTTAAACACTCAAATAAAGAATTAAAAACTGTACCTATAGTTTGTTATGAAACTATTTATGGAGAGTATGTTGCTAACTATGTTGATTTGGGTGCAAATTTTATTACTATAATAACTAATGATGCTTGGTGGTTTGATTCTCCTGGACACAGACATCTTGTTAGTTATGCTAGATTAAGAGCTATAGAAAATAGGAGATATGTTGTTAGAAGTGCTAATTCTGGTGTTTCTTCAATAATTAATGAGGTTGGAGAATATAAAGCTAAGTTACCATTTGATGAAAAAGGTACATTATCAGGAGAAGCATACACAATTGATAAAAGAACTTTTTACAGTAAAAATGGGGATTACATTGCAAGGATTAGTATTCTAATTTCTATATTACTTCTACTTATTTCATTTTCTAAGCTAAAAAAATAATTTTTGCTTGGAATATTGAAGTTTTAATATATTTTTGGAAAAAAATTAATATGTATTGGACATTAGAACTAGCTTCCTACTTAAGTGATGCTCCTTGGCCAGCTTCAAAGGATGAGCTTATAGACTTTTCAATTAGAACTGGTGCTCCTCTAGAAGTAGTAGAAAATCTTCAGTCTCTTGAGGATGAAGGTGATGTCTACGAATCCATAGAAGAAATTTGGCCAGACTTTCCCACAGAAGAAGATTACCTATGGAATGAAGATGAGTATTAGTCTTATTTAATTATTATTGGTTATTTTTTTGATAAATTTGAAAAAAAATTGGCATGTCCATTGTTAACTCACTTTTAAAGGTTTTTCTTGGTGACAAATCAGGTAAAGATCTTAAAAAGCTTACTCCACTTGTTGATGAGATAAATAAACATTTCATAGGAATGTCATCTCTATCAAATGATGAGTTAAGAGGCAAAACTTATAATTTCAAAAAGATTATATCTGACAAAACCTTTGAGATAGCTTCTTCACTCAAGAAATTAAATGAATCAATAACTAATGAATCCTCAAACATTGAAAAAGAAAAACTATTTAGTGAGGTAGAAATAGTTGAAAAAAATCTATCAGAAACAAAGGCTCAAATTCTTGATGAAATATTACCTGAGGCATTTGCTGTAGTTAAGGAAACCGCGAGGAGATTTTATGAAAATGAATCTTTAAAAGTTTCTGCTTCAGAATTTGATAAAGAGATGGGTTCAAAAAAATCATACGTTTCTATTGATGGTGATAGTGCTATATGGAAGAATTCATGGGATGCTACGGGTAAGAATGTATTATGGGATATGATTCATTATGATGTTCAGCTAATTGGCGGTATTGTTCTTCATCAAGGTAAAATTGGAGAAATGCAAACAGGTGAGGGTAAAACACTTGTCTCTACTTTACCAATATATCTTAATGCTTTAACAGGGGATGGAGTTCATCTTGTAACAGTAAATGATTATTTAGCTAAAAGAGATAGTGCGTGGATGGGTCCAATATTTGAGTTTCATGGACTAAGAGTCGACTGTATAGATCATCATAAACCTAATTCACCAGAAAGAAGGAGAGCATACAATTCAGATATTACATATGGAACAAATAATGAATTTGGATTTGATTATTTAAGAGATAACATGTCTCACTCTTTGGATGATATTGTTCAAAGAAAACATAATTACGCTATTATTGATGAGGTAGACTCTGTATTAATTGACGATGCAAGAACTCCTTTAATAATTTCAGGTCCAACTAAAGATGGAGACAGACATGAGTTTGATAACCTAAAGCCTAAAATTCAAAATCTTGTTTCTCTTCAAAAAACATATTTATCAACCACATTAGCTGAAGCAAAATCATTGATTAACAATTCTGATAATGAAAAGGGAGGATTCTTTCTGTATAGGGTATTTAGAGGATTACCAAAGAATAAGCCTCTGATTAAATTTTTGAGCGAGGAGGGTGTGAAGCAAATTCTTCAAAAAACAGAGAATTTTTACATGCAGGATAACAATAGAGAGATGCACCAGATTGATCAGGAACTTTATTTTACAATAGATGAAAAAAATAACCAAATTGAATTAACTGAAAAGGGTATAGAAACATTATCAAAAGACCTTGATGATAAGGACTTCTTCATAATGCCAAACATAGCATCTGATATTGCAGTTATTGAGAATAAAGGGCTTACACCTGAGGAAGAAGCTAAGGAAAAGAATGATCTTTTTAATGAATTTAACGTCAAAAGTGAAAGAATTCATACTATTAACCAACTACTGAAGGCATTTACTCTTTTTGAAAAGGATGTTGAATATGTTGTTGTTGAGAATAAGGTTATGATTGTTGATGAGCAGACTGGAAGGATTATGGATGGTAGAAGATATTCTGATGGTCTTCACCAAGCAATAGAAGCTAAGGAAAATGTGAAGATTGAGGCAGCAACTCAAACTTTTGCTAGCATTACTTTACAAAATTATTTTAGACTATACTCTAAATTATCTGGTATGACTGGTACAGCTGTTACCGAAGCAGGTGAATTTTGGGAAATTTATAAGCTTGATGTAACGGAGATTCCAACAAATAGAACAATAGCAAGAAAAGATCAGGATGACTTGATATACAAATCTAAGAGAGAAAAATATAACGCTATTATAGATGAAGTAATTAATCTTAGGAATCAAAAAAGACCTGTATTAATAGGTACTACTTCAGTTGAAATTTCTGAGTTACTAAGTAAGATGTTAAATAGATCAAACATAAATCACAATGTTCTAAATGCTAAACTTCATAAAAAAGAAGCTGATATAGTTGCTGAAGCAGGAAATCCTGGAGTAGTAACTATAGCAACTAATATGGCTGGTAGAGGTACTGATATTAAGTTGAGTAAAGAGGTTATTGAAGCTGGTGGTCTTGCGATTATTGGAACAGAAAGACATGACTCTAGAAGAGTTGACAGACAGCTTAGAGGAAGGTCTGGAAGACAAGGTGACCCTGGTAGTTCACAATTTTATGTTTCTTTCGAAGATAATCTAATGAGACTTTTTGGACAGGATAGAGTTGCAAATATAATGGATAGAATGGGTCTAAAAGATGGTGAAAATATTCAACACCCAATGGTTACAAAATCTATAGAAAGAGCTCAAAAGAAGGTTGAAGAAAATAATTTTGGTATAAGGAAGAGATTACTAGAATATGATGACGTAATGAATTCTCAGAGAAATATAATTTATACTCTTAGAAAAAATGCTTTGAGAGGTGATAAACTTCAAATTGATATTTCTAATATCATGTTTGACACAATTGAGGAGATAGTTAGGGCTAACAAAGCAACAAATAACTATAAGAATTATGAATTTGAGTTAATTGCTACTTTTTCAATGACATCACCTATTGATGAAAATGAATTTTTAGAATCAGATGAAGATATAATTATAAGTAAGCTTTTTGACGAGTTAAAAACATTCTATGCGAATAAAAAAGAGCTAAATAGAGTAATAGCTCTGCCTGTTATTAAAAATGTATACGAAAATAAAAGCAACTCATTTAAAAGGATTGTTGTTCCATTTACCGATGGAAAGAAAGTAATAAATATTGTTACAGATTTAGAGAAATCATATGAAAGTAACGGAGAGAACCTAATTGAGGACTTTGAGAAAAGTATATCACTTGCAATAATTGATGAAAAATGGAAAAATCATCTACGAAAAATGGATGAATTAAAACAATCAGTCCAACTAGCAGTTCACGAGCAAAAAGATCCTCTTTTAATATATAAATTTGAAGCTTATGAGCTTTTTAAATCAATGATTCATGTTTTAAATAAAGAATTACTTTCTTTCTTATTTAAATCAAATCTTCCAAATAATCAAGGGAATATAAAAGATGCTGGATCTAATGTGAATACTAATAATGATTACAAGACATCTAAAGAAGAAAGCTTAAATAGTGATCAATTAGCTGAAAGAACAAGAAATATTGGTGCAAGTGCAAGTCAAAATTCTCAGAAGGTTGAAACTATAACAAGGGAACTTCCTAAGATTGGTAGAAACGAAAAAGTTGAAATACAAAACTCCTCAACAGGAGAGACAAAAACACTAAAGTTTAAGCAAGCTGAAAAGCTTCTACAGAAGGGTGAATGGGAGATTAAACAGTAATCTCAATATATAATTTATAATCATTTTAGCATTTAGTATGAATATCTCATTTTTTTCATACTTTTTTTATCATTTTAATAATTATTAATTAGTAATTATTTGTTTTACTTACTTAGATTTCATGAAAAGCTTCATAATTATACATTTGTAAGTTCGATATGAAATTAAAAGACCAAGGACTCTACTTATCTGAATTTGAGCATGACAATTGTGGTGCAGGTTTTATTTGTAGCTTAAACGGTGAAAGGACTAATACTATTATTAGTAAAGCATTAAATATTCTGACATGTCTAGAACACAGAGGTGCTGTTAGTTCAGATGGTAGAACAGGAGACGGAGCTGGAATTTTAATTGAAATACCTCATGATTTTTTTAAAAAACAATGTGATTTCAACTTACCAAAAGTGAACGAATATGCAGTTGGTATGGTATTCCTTCCTAATAAAATCAATCAATCAAATTATTGTATTAAAATATTTGAAGATGAAATCAAAAAACAAGAGTTAGAAATTATTGGGTGGAGAGATGTTCCTGTAAACTCTAAAGTTGTTGGTTCTATTGCTAGTAAGACTCAACCAACAATCAAACAAGTTTTTATTAAACCAAGAGATTCTAAATTGAATGAAAAGCAGTTTAATTTAAAGCTTTTTGTAGCAAGAAAGATTAGTGAAAATATTATTTATAACTCTGAGCTGTCTCAATGTGAATTTTTCTACTTTTCAAGTCTAAGTTTAAGAACTATAATATATAAAGGTTTACTAATTCCAGACGATATTGAAAGATTCTATACCGATTTAACTAACAAAGATTTAGTTACTAAACTTGCACTTGTTCATCAAAGATTTTCAACAAACACATTCCCAACATGGGATCTTGCTCAACCATTTAGATACATGTGTCACAATGGTGAGATAAACACTTTTAAAGGTAATGTAAGTAGAATGAAATCCAGGGAGGAGCTTTTTGAGTCTTCTGAAATCTCTGATGGTGATATGAAAAAGATATTACCAATAATTGTTCCAAAAAAATCTGACTCAGCGTCTATGGATATGGTTGTTGAATTGTTATTAATGACAGGCAGATCACTTCCTGAAGTAATGATGATACTTGTCCCTGAAGCCTGGGAGAAGCATAATTCTATGAGCAAAAGTAAAAGGGCTTTCTACAATTATAATAGTTGTATTATGGAGCCTTGGGACGGACCAGCTTCTATACCATTTACAGATGGTAAATTCATAGGGGCTCTTCTTGATAGAAACGGTTTGAGACCTTCAAGATATACTGTGACAAAAGACGGGTATGTAATTATGTCATCTGAAACAGGTGTTGTTGACATAAAACCAGATAATGTTTTATCTCATGGAAGATTGGAACCTGGTAAGATTTTTCTAGTTGATATGGAAGAAGGCAGGATAGTAAATGATGATGAAATTAAAGAGGATATTGCGTCTACTAGGCCCTATGAGGATTGGATAAATAAAAATATTCTTCAATTATCAGATGTACCTTACACAGGAAATAGAACTCCAGATGAAAAACTAAGTATAGAGACAAGATTGAAAATATTTGGCTATACAAAGGAAGATTTTAGAAAAATAATAATTCCAATGTGTCAGACGGGCAAAGAGTCTATAGGATCTATGGGAACAGATACTCCTTTGGCAGTCCTCTCTAAAAAACCTCAACTTATTTACAACTACTTCAAACAGCTATTTGCTCAAGTTACAAATCCACCATTAGATGGTATAAGAGAGGAGATTATAACAGACACAAGCCTTTCTATTGGAAGAAATCATAATTTGTTTGAAATAGTTGAAGAGCACTCGATAAATCTAACTATTAAAAATCCTATCATTTCCAATGAAGATCTTGATAAGATTAAATATATAAATCATAAAAATTTCAAAGCAAGTTCAATTAAATGTTTATATGAATTCAAGAAAGGTCACAATGGAATTGAAGAGGCTCTAGACAAAATTGTTTTGGAAATAGAAAAGTGTATCGATCAGGGAAGTAATATAATAATTTTAAGTGATAGACTTGTTTCCAAAAAAATGGCTCCTATTCCTATTCTTCTCGCCTGCTCTTATGTTCACCAGACAATGATAAAGAAAAATAAAAGATCTAAATTTGGAATAATAGTTGAATCTGCTGAGCCTAGAGAGCCTCACCACTTCTCAATGCTTTTTGGATATGGTGCAAGTGCAATAAATCCCTATTTAGTTAATGAGGTGATTGAATATCACTACAATTCAGGACATTTGAATAATGTTTCAATAGATTCTGCTATTTCTAATTTCAATGATGCAATTGCAAAAGGGATTCTAAAAATTATGAATAAAATTGGTATTTCAACACTTAATTCATATAGGGGATCACAGATTTTTGAAGCACTTGGACTTAAAACTAATTTTATCAATAAATATTTTCAAAATACACCTTCAAGAATAGAAGGTGTTGGTCTATATGTTATTGAAAAGGAAATCAGTGAAAGAATAAATTATGCATTTAAATCTGAATCTGACTTCTCGTCAATAGAAACTGGTGGTGATTACAGATGGAGAAGAGATGGAGAGACTCATATGTTTAATCCTTCGACAATTTCTAAACTTCAAAATTCGGTAAGAACAGAAAGCTACTCCTCTTACAAAGAATATTCTGATATAGTAAATAAACAAGAAGAGCAATTAATGACTATAAGAGGTCTTCTGAAGTTTGTAGATTTTAATCCAATTCCAATTGAAGAAGTGGAACCGTGGACTGAGATTGTTAAAAGATTTAAAACAGGCGCTATGTCATATGGGTCTATTAGTAAAGAAGCGCATGAGAATCTTGCTATCGCAATGAATAGAATTGGAGGGAAAAGTAATTCTGGTGAAGGAGGTGAAGACTCTAGTAGATTTAATAAGGATAAAAATGGTGACTTAAGGAACAGTTCAATTAAACAAGTTGCTTCTGGTAGATTTGGGGTTAGCTCATACTATTTATCTAACGCCAATGAAATACAAATAAAAATGGCACAAGGAGCTAAACCTGGAGAGGGTGGACAACTTCCAGGACCTAAAGTAAACCCATTAATTGCTAAAGTGAGAAATTCTACTCCTTATGTAGGACTTATCTCACCACCACCACACCATGATATTTACTCAATTGAAGACTTAGCTCAGCTAATTTTTGATTTGAAAAATGCTAATAGAAATGCTCGAATTAATGTTAAACTTGTCTCTGAAGTTGGAGTTGGTACAATTGCTGCTGGAGTTGCAAAAGCCAAAGCTGATGTTATTTTAATTTCTGGTTACGATGGAGGAACTGGAGCTTCTCCTTTAACTTCATTAAGACACGCAGGATTGCCTTGGGAACTTGGAGTTGCAGAAGCACAACAAACCTTAGTTTTAAATAATTTAAGAAGCAGAGTTGTTTTAGAGTGTGACGGACAATTAAAAACTGGTCGAGATGTGGCAATTGCATGTTTATTGGGAGCTGAAGAGTTTGGTTTTTCAACTGCACCTCTTGTTGCATCTGGATGTATAATGATGAGAGCATGTCATTTAAATACTTGTCCAGTTGGTATAGCAACTCAGGATCCTGAGCTAAGAAAAAACTTCAAAGGCAAACCTGAGCATGTAATTAATTTCATGTATTTCGTTGCTCAGGAATTAAGAGAAATAATGGCTAATCTCGGCTTTAGAAGTATTGATGAGATGATTGGTCAGACACAAAAACTTAAAGCTAAGACTGGAATTGATGATTTTAAAGTCAAGGGTATTAATTTGGACAAATTACTTTATAAACCTCTATCTGGAGATGACGATAAGCTAAGAAATACGTCAAAACAAAACCACAACTTAGACAGTGTATTAGACTTTAAAATATTAAAAGTTGCAAAATTGTCTGTTAATAACAAGGTGAAATCTTCATTTGAATTTAATATTAAGAATACCGACAGAGCTGTTGGAGCACTATTAAGCAATGAAATTTCAAAGATTCATGGTGAGAAAGGGCTTTCAAAAAATACTTTAAACATAACTTTTAATGGTTCGGCTGGTCAAAGTTTTGGTGCTTTTTCTGCTAGAGGATTAAATATGACAGTCTATGGAAATACAAATGACTATTTTGGTAAAAGTTTATCTGGTGCAACACTTGCTGTTAGAGTTCCAAAAGAGTCAAGTATTGTTTCAAATGAAAACATTATAATTGGAAATGTTGCTCTTTATGGTGCCATAAGTGGTGAGGCCTATATTAATGGTATAGCAGGTGAACGTTTTTGTGTAAGAAATTCTGGAGCAAAGGCGGTAGTTGAAGGTGTAGGTGATCATGGATGTGAATATATGACTGGTGGAACTGTTTTAATTCTAGGTAAGATTGGCAGAAACTTTGGAGCTGGTATGAGTGGTGGTATTGCTTATATTTATAAAGAAGATAAAAGATCGATAGAGAATTTTAATATGGAAATGATTGATCTTGAAAAACCCAATATACAAGATGAAGACATAATTTATGAAATGCTAGAAAACCACTTTTCTAACACAAATAGTGCAGTAGCAGAAAAAATATTATCAAATTGGAAGAATGAAAAGAAGAATTTTATAAAAGTAATGCCTAAAGAATATAAAATAGCTCTAGAAAGGATAGCAAAAGAAAAAATAGATCAGTTAATTCAATAATGGGAAAGGTTAAAGGTTTTAAGGACTATGATAGAATTGACGAGAAGTATATTCCCGTTAGAAAAAGATTAAAGAACTATAAAGAGTTTACAATATCCCCAAAAAATAAAGAGTTAAAGTCTCAAGCTGCAAGATGCATGGATTGTGGTGTTCCTTTTTGTCATAGTGGTTGTCCATTAGGTAATTTGATTCCTGATTTTAATGACTTAGTTTATAATAATAAATGGAAAGAAGCTCTTGATGTTCTTCATTCAACAAATAATTTTCCCGAATTTACAGGAAGACTTTGTCCAGCTCCTTGTGAGGCTGCATGTGTTTTAGGAATTATTGATCCACCCGTTTCAATTGAATTGATAGAAAAGCATATAGTAGAAAAAGGCTTTAGTGAAAACTGGATAGTACCTAGAATTCCAAGTAAAAGGACAGGTAAAAAAGTTGCTATCGTAGGTTCTGGTCCAGCTGGTCTAGCAGCCGCACAGCAATTAAATTCAGTTGGTCATAAAGTTACTGTATATGAAAGAGATGATAAAATCGGAGGTTTACTGAGATACGGTATCCCAGACTTCAAGCTTGAAAAAAATGTAATTGATAGGCGTTTAGAAATTCTAAAAAAGGAGGGTGTTACCTTCAAATGTAATGTAGAGATTGGAAAAAACATTGATATTACTGACCTCGAATCTGAATATGATAGCATTTTATTATGTACTGGGTCTACTATAAAAAGAAGTCTTGATATCCCAGGTATTGATTTACGTGGTGTTATTCAAGCTATGGATTTTTTGACTCATAATAATCGTTTCGTTGATAATCAATTAAGTGATCATCTCGAATGCTATAATGCAAAAGGAAAAAACGTTATTGTTATTGGAGGAGGAGATACAGGGTCAGATTGTATAGGTACTTCTAATAGGCATGGAGCAAAAAATGTAATAAATTTTGAACTTGCTTCGAAACCCCCATCTGACAGAAATGAAGAGAATCCATGGCCTTATTGGCCTTTCACACTTAAAACATCATCTTCCCATGAGGAAGGAGTTGAAAGAGAGTGGAGCATATTAACTAAAGGATTTATTAGCGACTCTGATAATAATCTAATTGGTCTTGAGACAGTAAATGTTAAATTTGATTCTGACAAAAAAGAGTTCATTGAAATACCTGGTTCAATTAAAACATGGGATTGTGACTTAGTTATTTTAGCTTTAGGATTTACAGGTCCTGAAACTGACCTTCCAAATAAATTTAATCTTGAAATTAACAAACGAGGTAATATAAGTTCAAATTCAAACTACCAAACTAAAAGAGATAATATCTTTACTGCAGGTGATTGTAGACGAGGTCAATCACTTATTGTTTGGGCTATATCTGAAGGAAGAGAAGCTGCTCACCACATTGACAAATTCTTAATGGGAAGTTCTAACTTACCTCAAAAAAGCTCGTTAGGAGACCTCTAGATATATTTCCATAAATTAGTATTATGAATTCAGAGAGGATTAAATTCCTAGTAATCTCAAGTGCTTATCCTTATAGAGGAGGTATTTCAGACTCTACTCATTCTTTATGTAATGAGCTTATTGATTCAGGAGTACCTACTGAAGTTTGGACCTTCTCATTTTTATATCCAAGTTTTCTTTTTCCTGGAAATACCCAATATAGTAAAGAGAGGTATAAGCAGAAATTTCAAATTAAAAGAAAGATTAATACAATTAATCCTTTTAATTGGTTAATGGTTTCCAAAAAAATCAACAAATTAGGTCCAGAAATAGTAATCTTAAGATATTGGTCACCAATTTTATGTTTACCTTATTATTTTATTAGTTTTTTTTTAAGTAAAGAAATAAGAGTTATTGGGATTGTAGATAATTGGAAAAATCATGAAAAGATTCCCTTTGAAAGTATACTGAGAAAACTTTTTCTTAAATCATGTTCAAAATTTATTTCATTTTCTGAAAATATTGCAGAAATGATTCGTTTTAACACGAGAAAAGAGGTACTATCTCTATATCATCCAATAAACACTAATCTTCCAATACTTAAAGAAAAAGCAAAGGCAAAAAATGATCTAAAATTGGAAGACTATAAGTATGTCACATTTGTTGGACTTATAAGAAAATATAAAGGTGTTCAAACATTCATAAAGTCTATTAATTATATAAAAGATGATAATATAAAATTCATAATTGCAGGAGAGTTCTATGATTCATTAAATGAATACAAACAATTAGTTAATGAACTTAATCTTAGCGAAAAAGTATTAATTGATAATAACTTCCTTGAACTTGATAGGATAAGAGATTATATATGTGCAAGTGAGTTAATTGTTCAGCCATATATTAATGCGAGTCAAAGTGGAATTACACCCCTTGCCTACTTCTATAATAAACCTTTAGTTGTTTCAAAAGTTAGAGGATTAAAAGAGATAATAAATAAGGATCAAAGCGGCGAAGTATTTGACAAAACTCCTGAAAATTTAGCAAAAGCAATTCTAAATTGTATTGACGAAAAAAGAAATCAACTATATGTCTCAAATATTATAAAAGCAAAAAATTATTATTCTTGGTCAACTTTTGTAGAGAAAATTAAAACTATATAGGTATATTTTATATAGAACAACTGCATTTATAGTCCCAAAAATTGCACCTACTAAAATATCAATTGGGTAATGTACACCTAGGTAAATTCTACTATAGGAAATTAAAAATGCATAGATAGCAAATAAAAAAATAAATAATCTATTTGATGATCTTAATAATAGACCGAAAAAGATTGCCAATGAAAAAGAATTTGATGCATGAGCTGAAAAGAATCCAAATCTTCCACCACATGACTCTTTCAAAAGTCTTAATGAGTCAGAAATTAGTTCATTATAACATGGTCTAAGCCTTTGAAAGGAGTCTTTAAATAAATTTGATGTTTGATCTGAAATAGTTATAAGTATAGCTACAGCAATAATTAAGCGAAATAAAGTTTTAGCCCTTTTTTTGTTATTAATTGAATATATATAAGCAATTAGTACCAATAAATAGACTATTACATTGGCTTCAGTTTTTGAAAGAAACATCCAGAAATTATCAAAATATGGATTACCAAGATTATTAAAGTATAAGAATAAGTCTGAATCAAATTTTAAAATTTCCTCAATCATTAAGTCTTATTATTTTTCTAGAAAGATAATTAAATCTTAAAAATAGAAACAAAGAGGAAGAAAATAAACCAGACAAAAGCCCTAGCCATATTCCAACCATTGATAAACTTGAATAAAAGCCAAGATAATATGATATTGGAAATCCAATAACACCATACGAAAGAAAAATAATTATGGCAGGCTTATTAACATCCTGCATTCCTCTTAAAGCTCCAAGAACTACTGCTTGTATTCCATCAAAAAGCTGGAACACACCTGCAACAATTAATAATTTTGATGCAATCTCTAATACTTGATTTACATCAGTTAAACTTGAAGGATTATTAGGATCCAAGTAAAGAAGAGGTAAAGAATCATTAAAAAGTAAAAAAATCATACAGAAAATTACATCAATAGATATTATAAGTAGAATAGTTGATAAAGCGACTTCTCTTAATTTTTTAAAATTCATCATACCCCTTTGATTACCAACTCTGATCATAGCAGCAACTCCAACACCTAGAGCAACCATATATGTCATTGAAGAAAGGTTAAGAGCAATTTGGTTAGCAGCTTGAGAATTTTTACCAATGAATCCTGACATCCAAACTGCAGATATAAAGAATGCTACCTCAAAAAAACTGTGAAGAGCAGATGGAAGACCTAAATAGAGAATTTTTTTCAATCTTTTAATCTCTACTTTAGATGGAAAAAATCTTTTTATATAAACAGATAGTTTCTTATGAAGTTTCAGATAAAAAATAATAAATAATAGCATACAGAATCTAGCTATTAAAGTACCTATTGCTGCCCCCTCTACCCCAAGCTTTGGAAAGATCCAATAACCAAAAATTAGAAAGAAGTTTAAAGCAACATTAATGATATTTCCTACAATAGTTGAATACATTGCAGCTCTTGTAAAAGACATACCATCGGCAAATTGCCTGAAAGCCTGAAAGTTTACTGTAGCTATCAGAGATATCGATACCCAAAAAAGATATGGCGAAGCAAGCTCAACAACCTCTTGTGGTTGATTCATTGAATATAATAGGTTCCTATTTAAAAAGACTATTAAGAACAAGAATAATCCTAAAAATAAGCAGATTAAAAAACTATGCTCAAATATTTTTGATATATCATTATTTTTTTTTGCACCGTCTGCTTCAGCAATTAAAGGAGTAATAGCCTGAGAAAATCCAATACCTAAAGACATTGCAATAAAAACAAAACTATTTCCTAAGGAAATAGCAGCAAGCTCAGCAGTTCCTAGTTGTCCTACCATTACATTGTCAATAAATTGAACAAATGTATGACCTAGCATACCTATCATTACCGGGTATGCTAACTTCAGGTTATACTTAAATTCTTTACTGTAATTTCTGAACCTTTCAATTATTTGGTTCATGACTAGAGCTTATAATTATCCATAAGATAGATTATAGATGCCATTGCAGCAGCTCCAAGCTCTAATTCACGCTTGTTAATTTTATCGAAAGTATCAGATGCAGAATGGTGATAATCAAAATATCTTTGAGGATCTGGCCTTAATCCAGCTAAAATAATATTATCATCTTTTAAAGGTCCAATATCAGCTCCACTTCCACCTTGAAGAAAACTTACCCCGTAATCATTAAAATACTCCTCAAACTTTTTTAGTGATTTAAATTCCTTATCAGATGTATCAAAACTAATTCCTCTTGGAGTAAAACCTCCTGCATCAGATTCAATGGCAAAAAAATGTTTTTCATTTTTGAGTTTTGCAACTTCAGCATATTTATTTCCACCCCTTAGTCCATTTTCTTCGTTAGCAAATAAAACTACCCTAATAGTCCTTTTAGGGATATAATTTAAAGATTTAAAAATTCTTAGTACTTCCATTGATTGAACAATTCCTGCTCCATCGTCATGACTTCCATCTCCTAGATCCCATGAGTCAAGATGTCCACCTACAACAATTATTTCATCTGGTTTCTCTGACCCCTTAATTTCACCAATTACGTTATGAGTCAACACATCAGGAAAGTTTCTAGAGTTCTGTCTAAAAAAGAACTTTGTTTTTGGATTTAATGATAACATAGAACTTAGAAGTTCAGCACCATTAGTACTAATTGCAGCAGCGGGTATTCTCTGACTTAGTGATAAGCCTTCATAATACATAGAACCTGTGTGAGGATAATTATCTAAAGTTGTAGTCATTGATCTAACAATAACACCTACAGCTCCAAGTTTAGCTGCTTCAACAGCCCCTTGTGTCCTTTGATTCACACTTCCACCATATGCTTGAAAAGTGTTAATCAATGTTACATCCATTGGACGATTAAAAAAAACTATTTTTCCACTAACTGAGTCTCTTCCTATATCCCTTAACTCCTTAAAGCTTTTAACTTCAACTACATTTGCAGAAATTCCAATTGATGGAGTTGAGATTGAACCGCCCAATGCTACAATTGGAACAGAGATATTATTTCCTGGCCTTGTTTCTATATGAGCATATTCAGGGGCACCCCTAACCCATTTTGGGACCATAACTGGTTGAAGCCAAACTGAATCAATTTCTAAAAGATCAAGCTCTTCATTACCCCATTTTACTGACCTTTCGTAATTAATAGATCCTGATAGTCTTCCACCAATTTGGTTAGATAAGTAATCAAGCCATTCATAAGATTTTCCATTTGACAGAGCTTCATCATATATTTTATCAATAAAAACAGAATTTTCTTCAGTTGTTTGAGAATTAATAAAATTTAATGTAAGTAGTGAAACTAAAATTATGAAGTATCTCATATTATTATTTTTTTGTAGCAAACAAACTTACATCATCCTCTGAGATAGTCTCACCACCTAATATAATTAATCGCTCAACTACATTTCTTAATTCTCTTACATTGCCTGACCAATTATAATCTTGAAGAAGTTTTAGTGAGTCTTTGCTGAACTTTTTTGTTTCAATCCCTTGTTCCTTTGAAATTATATTAGAAAAATGATCTACAAGAACTGGAATATCTGACTTTCTCTTGCTCAATTCAGGTACTTTAATCACAATAACTGCTAACCTATGGTATAAATCCTCCCTAAAATTACCATCGTCTATTTCTTTTTTTAAGTCCTTGTTTGTAGCAGCTAAAACTCTAACGTCAACACTTATGTCTTTTTGACTTCCTACTCTTTGAATTTTATTTTCCTCTAAAGCCCTTAAAACTTTAGCTTGTGCAGCAAGACTCATGTCTCCTATTTCATCTAAAAATATAGTTCCATTATTTGCAGCTTCAAACTTACCTTCCCTATCCTTTACAGCAGAAGTAAAAGAACCTTTAAGATGACCAAAAAGCTCGCTTTCAATTAGTTCTGAGGGAATTGCAGCACAGTTTACTTCAATAAATGGGGATTTAGCTCTACTACTTTTCTCATGAATATTATGGGCAACAAGCTCCTTTCCAGTTCCACTTTCTCCAGTTATTAATACTCTTGCTTCAGTCCTAGCAACCTTATCAATCATTGCATGTATTTCCATAATGGACTTTGAATTGCCAATTATTTCATATTTTTTGGCAACTTTTTTTCTTAAGATTTTATTTTCAGCTATTAGTTCTTTTTTCTCTAGAGCATTTCTTACAGAATTAATAAGTCTATTTAGATCAGGTGGTTTAGATATAAAATCATATGCTCCAAGCTTCATAGATTCTACAGCAGTTTCAATATTACCATGACCGGTTAACATAATAAAAGGAATAGAAGAGTTAGTCTTTCTAGTTCTTTGAAGTAGCTCAATACCGTCTACTTTAGGCATCTTTATATCGCATAGAACAAGATCATAGGAATCATTATTAATAAGATCAAGGCCTTTTTTTCCATCAGATGCTTCATGAATTTCAAAACTAGAGTCCTCATCTTTAAGTATTCTTACAAGAACTCTTCTGATTGGTTCCTCATCTTCAATTATAAGGATTTTGCTCATTTTAAGATTATTAGATGGTCTAAGATAAAATTATTTATGCAAACATATCTCTAACTTTTTCAAAAAAGGACTTTTCAGATTTTTTAGGGTTTGGCTTAAAATTATCATCATCTAGCATTTCTGTAAAGAAGTCTTTCTGTTTTTTATTTAAAGTCTTAGGCGTCCAAATATTTACATGAACTAATAAGTCCCCTTTTGAATATCCATTTAGATCTGGGATTCCCTTATTTCTTAATCTGAGTGTTTTTCCAGATTGAATACCTGACTCAAGCTTTATTCTGACTTTTCCATCAATTAAGTGAATATCTTTTGAGACACCAAGTGCAGCTTCTGAAATACTTACATACAGATCATAGTGGAGATGCTTTCCGTCTCTAGTAAATATATCATTATTTGATTCCTCTATTAATACCAAAAGGTCTCCTGGAATACCGTTAGGATTATTTGAGTCATTTCCTTTTGCTGATACTTTAAGTTGCATTCCTTCCTCAACACCTGGAGGAATTTTAATTGAAACTGTTTCTTCAAAATTAAGCATTCCATTAGAATCTGTTCCTGCACCTCTAGATGTAATTGATATACCTGCACCATTACAGTTTGGACATATTGAAGTAGACTGCATTCTACCTAAAATTGTATTTGTAATTCTAGAAACCTGGCCAGAGCCATTACATGTTGTACATGTCGAAAATTTAGAATCAGGTGAAAGAGTTTTTCTTTTAACCTTGATTTTCTTTTCAACACCATTAACAATTTCTTCAAGTGTTAACTTAACCCTTATTCTGAGATTTGAGCCCTTCGAAACTCTTTGACCTCCTCCACCAAATCCACCAAAAGATGAACCAAATGCACTACCAAAAATATCTCCAAATTGACTGAATATATCATCCATGTTCATTCCACCTGAACCAAATCCACCTGCACCATCAAAAGCACTATGACCAAACTGGTCGTATTTAGATTTCTTATTTGGATCACTAAGAACTTCGTATGCTTCTGCAGCTTTTTTAAAATTTGCTTCTGCAGTTTTATCTCCAGGATTTTTATCAGGGTGATATTGAATAGCTTTTTTTCTATATGCCTTTTTTATCTCAGCATTAGAAGCGCTTTTTGATACACCCAATATTTCGTAATAATCTTCTTTCATAATTTTTTATTGAGCGACAACAACTTTTGGGAATTTTATAACCTGATCACCTAATTTATAACCTCCTTCTATTATATCAATTATTTTACCCTTTTGATCATCATTTTGAGCAGGAATTTGACTAATTGCTTCATGAATTTCTGAGTCAAATGAATCACCGATCTTAACTTCCAGTTCTTCAAGACCTTGGTTTTTGAGAGTTTCTATAAGCTTATTGTAGATTAACTTAGTGCCTTGAGTATCGTTCTGTTTTGGATCCTCCTGACTAAAAGCTCTTTTAAAGTCTTCAACAACAGGTATCAAACTAGATAAAACATCTTTGCCTGCTGTTTTAAACAAATCCATTCTTTCTTTTGCAGTTCTCCTTTTATAGTTTTCAAATTCAGCAAATAATCTTACATATTTATTCTTCTCATTATTTATTGTTTCATTTAACTCTTTAACTGAAGGTGATTTCTTTTTAGTAGCACCTGATTTAGCAGTTTTACTTTCAGTTTTCTTTTTATTCATGAACTATTTTATATTATAATAAGCAATTTTTTTGCCATCTTAATTTTATGTCAGATTGTCAGATATTTTTTGATAGGTCTTTCAAAGCATCATCAATATGTTTAAACGAAAAGTCAGACTCACTAAGTTTAATCGATTTTACTTTTTGACTAGAAAGAATAATCTCAGACATTTTACCAAATACTAACTTAATTATGATAGAAGGTATATTAGGAAATATAACCTTTGAATTATTAAAAATTGCAATTTTGTTTATTAACTCATTTTGTTTAACTGGATTTGGAGCAACTAAATTATAAGTTCCCCTCCAAGAATTCTCACAGCTTGATAAAATTATTTTAGCAGCATCTTTTTCGTGGATCCACGATTGCCACTGATTACCACTTCCAATCGGAGAAAGTATAAATAACTTTGATAGCATCTTACACATTTTATATAGTCCACCTGACTTTGATAAAACAAGTCCTATCCTCATTATGGAAAATGAAATATCAGGAAGTTTACTTTCAAATTTTTTAACTTCACCCTCCCACTTTAAAACAACTTGATTAATAAATGAATTAGGATTATTGATTGAATCTTTTTCAGAAGATGTAAAATCTGAAGAGTCTCTGTATGCAGCTATTGCAGAGGCATTAACGAATGATTTAATTTTAATATTTTTCTTTAAAATAACATCTAAAATGAAGTTTGTTGACCCTACTCTACTGTCAATTATTTTAGTTTTATTGGTTTTTGTCCATAGATTAAATACAGAAAAACCTGCAAGATTTATTATGCAATCAACATTATTGAAACAATTCAAGTCAATATCCTCTTTTTTAGGATTCCAATAATAGTATTTTAATTGTGGATTATGGGATTTTAAATTTTTATTTCTAGTTAGAATATTAACCTCGTATTTTTTCTTGAATACAAGATTTGCAATTTCTTTACCTAAAGTCCCTGAACCGCCAGTAATTAATACCTTCATATTGATTTTTTAATTATCTTCGAATTCTATGAAAATCATTAAATCTAATAGTACAAAAATAAATGATGTAAACTTCTCTACTATAAAATTTGGAGAAATATTTACAGATCATATGTTTGAGTGCAATTATGATAATGATAAATGGGAAGATCCAGTAATTAAGCCCTACAGTTCAATTAATCTTGATCCATCAACACATGTTTTTCATTATGGCCAAGCTATATTCGAGGGAATGAAAGGATACAAGGATAAAAATGAGGATTTATGGTTGTTTAGACCTAAAGATAATTATGAAAGAATTAAAAAATCTTGTGAAAGGATGCATATTCCAATATTACCTGAGGACTATTTTTTTCAAGGCTTAAACAAACTAATAAGTCTCGAGAGAGACTGGGTTTCAAATGAGCCAGGATCTTCAATTTACATTAGGCCTTTTGTTTTTTCTTCATCAGAAATGCTTGCTGCAAGCCCTTCAAAAAAATATAAATTTTTAATTATTTGCTCACCTGGTGCTTCTTATTATTCAAAGCCGCTGAGTGTTTACATAGAAGATAAATTTAGTAGAGCTGCTCCAGGAGGTGCTGGGTATGCTAAAGCAGCTGGAAATTATGGTGCAGCATTTTACCCAACATCTATAGCAATATCAAAAGGTTTCGATCAAATCGTCTGGACTGATTCTTCCACTCATCAAAAAATTGAGGAAGTTGGAACAATGAGTGTAGTATTCAGAATTAATGATAAACTTATTACTCCACTTACAAGTGACACAATTTTAGATGGTGTAACAAGAAAAAGTGTAATACAAGTTGCTAGGGATATTGGGATTGAAGTAGAAGAAAGAGATATAACTGTAAAAGAACTGATTTCAGAGTTTAAGTCAGGTAATTTAAAAGAAGTTTTTGGATGTGGAACAGCTGCAGTGATAGCTCCAATTAATTCATTTGGTTATAAAGATGAGAAATTTCAACTTGAAGAATTAGAC
This sequence comes from Flavobacteriaceae bacterium, assembly GCA_016780245.1. Taxonomy (GTDB): domain Bacteria; phylum Bacteroidota; class Bacteroidia; order Flavobacteriales; family Flavobacteriaceae; genus Marisimplicoccus. Next base: position 19,520 of record JADHME010000007.1, read on the forward strand.
AACGACTTTGCTTCAAAAATTAAAACTGCTGTTATTAATATTCAACAGAATATTTCTGATGATACTCACAATTGGAGATATAAAATTACTGAGTAGTTTACTTTTCTAGAATTGATTTTATATTTGGCTTAAAATAATTCGGTCCTTTTAAAATTTTACCATCTTCCCTTATTACAGGTGTTCCATCTGCACTAAGCTTACTCATATTGCTCCTTTGAATTTCATCAAATACTTCTACAATTTTATCTTGAAGTCCATGTGCAAGTATTGTTCCACAGAGAATATAAAGTTTATCTCCAAGTGCATCTGCAATTTCAACTAAATCCTTTTTTCTTGCTGCTTCTAAATACTCATCATTTTCTTCTTGCATTAGTCTATATCTTAACTCAATTGTAGATTCATCAAGATCTGCTTTTTGATTTTTTGAGTACTTTATTTTAAAAGCTTCATTAAATTCTTTTACTGCATCAATAGCATTAGTTATCATAATTGTTAATTTTATATTAGAAAAGTTTGATTAAAATAAATTTAAATAATGTTTACAAAAGGACAACTAATTTTTGCTATAATATTCATAATATTATTTTCTCTGATAATTGGATACTCTTATATAAAGGATTCAAGACTTCACAATGTTTATTATAAGAATTCGTATGTAATCTTAATTGTCTTTATTGTTTTTATTTCAATAATTGCTGCTTACAGTAATCTTTTTTAGATAAAATGAAAGAGTTATTTCTTGTTTTTTTGGGAGGAGGTTTGGGATCTGCAATAAGATTAATTTTAAATAGATTAGTTCCAAGTGATTCCTTTCCATATTCAACATTAACAGTTAATTTAATTGGTAGTTTTTTAATTGGACTAATTATAAGTTATTTAATTAATTCCAATATGTTAAAATCTGATTATTACTATTTCCTTGTTGTTGGTATATGTGGCGGTTTGACTACTTTCTCAGCATTTTCAATGGAGAATCTAAATTTTATTAAGTCTAATGAAATATTAAACTCATTTATATACATTTTTATTAGTGTATCTTTATGTATAGCGATAGCCTATATAGGCTTTCTAACTATGAATAAAATATTTAATTAAAATGAGAAAAAATCTATTATTTACATTATGTGTATTATTTTCTTTTAATCTGAGCTCTCAAGAAAAAAATCTTTCAGAAGGACCTTTTGAGCAACTGATTATAAGAGGAGTAACTTTAATTAATGGAAATGGTAGTCCACCAGTAGGACCAGTTGATATTGTTGTTGAGAAAAATATCATTAAGTCTATAAAAACTGTTGGTTATCCTGGAGTTGAAATTAATGAGCGAAGAAGACCTAAACTAAAAAAAGGTGGACGTGAAATTGATGCTACTGGAATGTATATACTTCCTGGATTTATCGATATGCATGGACATATTGGAGGTGTTCCACAAGGTGCTGAACCTGACTATGTCTTTAAACTTTGGTTAGCACATGGTGTTACAACTGTCAGAGAACCAGGTGGAAGAGGTATTGACTTTAGTCTAGATTTAAAATATAAGAGTAACAAAAATCAAATTATAGCTCCAAGACTTGTTATTTATTCAGGTTTTGGTTCAGGTTATACTAATGAAATAAGTAATCCAGATCAAGCTAGAGAATGGGTAAGATTTAATGCGAAGAAAGGTGCAGATGGTATTAAGTTTTTAGGAGCTGAACCTGACATAATGATTGCTGCTTTAGATGAAAATAATTCATTAGGACTTGGCTCAGCTATGCATCATGCACAACTAAATGTAGTAAGATGGAATGTGTTAAATTCAGCTAGAGCTGGACTAACATCAATGGAACATTGGTATGGTTTACCGGAGGCTCTCTTTGATGATAAAATTGTACAGAATTATCCTTATTATTATAATTATTCTAATGAGCAACATAGGTTTGAAGAAGCTGGTAGACTTTGGGATCAGGCTGCAAAACCTGGCTCAGAACATTGGAATAATGTAATGAATGAATTAATTGAACTAGATTTTACACTAGATCCAACTTTTAATATTTATGAGGCTAGTAGAGACCTTCAAAGAGCTAGAAGGGCTGAATGGCATGAAGAATATACTTTACCAAGTTTATGGGAGTTTTATCAACCTAGTAGAATATCTCATGGGTCCTATTGGCATTTTTGGGGGACAGAACAAGAAGTTGCGTGGAAAAAGAATTTTAATCTATGGATGAATTTCGTTAACGAATATAAAAATAGAGGAGGTAGAGTAACAGTTGGGTCAGATTCTGGATTCATTTTTCAACTTTATGGATTCGCTTATATAAGAGAATTAGAGTTATTAAGAGAGGCAGGATTCCATCCGCTTGAAGTTGTTATGTCAGCCACATTAAAAGGCGCAGAAGCTCTAGGTATGGATAAAGAAATTGGTTCGATAGAAATAGGTAAAAAAGCTGATCTTGTCCTGGTTGAAGAAAATCCACTTGAAAATCTTAAGGTTTTATATGGTACTGGAGCTATAAAGCTCAATAAATATAATGAAGTCGAAAGAGTGGGAGGTGTTAAGTATACAATTAAAGATGGTATTGTTTATGATTCAAAGCTACTATTAGAAGATGTTAGAAAAATGGTTAGAAAAAGTAAGGATGAATTAAACTATGAAATATATCAACCTGGAGAAGAAAAAGATTGGACATCAAATAAGGAAAGAAATATAGATTAGTCATTCGTTCCTATAAACTCAAACATCTTTAAATTAAAAATATCAGGTTTTTCAACATTTACCACATGACCACAGTTTGGTATTACGAAAAGCTTAGAATTCTTATGATTTTTTACTATTTCCTTGACAGAGGGTAAGAACATGTAGTCCTGATCACCCATTATGAAGTAAGTTGGAATTTGTATTTCAATTTGTCTAAAAAATTTCAATAAAGGGACTAATTCAGTAGTTAATTGAAACCATCTTTTAAATTCTTTTTGATAAAGCTTTTTTGCTTCTTTAACAAATAAGAGTCTAGATTCTTTATGATTATTATTAGGCATTACAATAAATGCAAAAAGTTTATATATCCACATGTAAGGAAGTATTGATTTTGCAGAGTTACCCAGAAACATAAGTACTTTTGATCTAAAATTTAATTTCATTATTGCTCCACCCATTATTAAACTTTTTACTCTACTTGGATTTTTTTCGGCAAAATTCCTAATTAGAATTGATCCCAAAGAGATACCAACAAAATGAGATTTTTTAATTTTTTCAGCATTAATTACCTCAAGAATATCATTTGTAATTGAATTAAATGTATATTTTTTCTTAAATGGATTAATTGGAATTGATTTTGATTTTCCATGACCTCTTAAATCAAGTAGTAATAAATTATATTTTTTTGAAAAATATTTTATTTGTTTAAACCATATTGTAGAACTACCCCCTGCACCATGAACAAAAGTTATCCAATCTGCATCTTTATTTTTAGATAGAAATTTAGTATAATGAATCATAATTATAGTGCATTAATATATTTTTCCATTTCATCTCTAATTTTTTTTGCTTCTTTAGCAGCACATTCAGCGAAATCATCATTAATTGATGCATAAATAATTGATCTTGATGAGTTGATGATCAATTTTAAATTATTATCCAAACCTTGTTTACAGATTTCAGCCATATTTCCTCCTTGAGCTCCAACTCCTGGGATTAAAAGATAAGAATCAGGAACCATATCTCTTATTTTACGAATCTCTTTGGTATTTTTAGCACCAACTACGTACATAATCCTACTACTGTTTTTCCATGTTCTAGATGTTTCTATTACTTTTTGATAAAGCTTGTTATTGTTATCTAAATTAAGTTCTTGAAAATCGTTAGAGCCAATATTTGAGGTTAATGCAAGCAGAAAGACTAACTTATCTTCAATACTTAAAAAAGGTTCAACAGAGTCAGACCCCATATATGGCGAAACAGTTATTGAATCGAAGTTAAGTTCCTCTAAGAAAGCATTAGCATACATTTTTGAAGTATTTCCAATATCTCCTCTCTTTGCATCAGCTATAGTGAATATTTCAGGATAATTTTGATTAAGGTAGTTTGCGATTTTATTAAGAGATTTGAAGCCATTTGCACCATAAGCCTCAAAAAATGCAATATTTGGTTTATAAGCAATTGCATATTCATTAGTATAGTCAATAATTCTCTTCGCAAATTCAAAGATAGGATCATCTAATTCTAATATTGATTTAGGAATTTTATTTTTATCAATATCAAGACCAATACAAAGAAATGATTTCTTCTTATTTATTTGATCATGTAATTTATTCATTATCATACTTCTCCAGCTTCTTTTAGTCTCTCAGTATTGATATACAATTTAATCTCATCAATTAACTTAGAAACGTCTCCATCTAAAATTTTTGGTAAGTCATAAAGTGTCAAACCAATTCTATGATCTGTAACTCTTCCTTGAGGGTAATTATATGTTCTAATTTTTGCTGATCTATCTCCAGACTTTACCAGTTCATTTCTTTTTTTAGAGTCAGACTCCATTCTTTTATTAAGCTCAATCTCATAAAGTCTTGATCTAAGAACTTTCATGGCCTTTTCTTTATTTTTATGTTGAGATTTTTGATCTTGACATTGAGCAACAACTCCAGTCGGCTCATGTGTTAATCTAACCGCCGAGTATGTAGTATTAACAGATTGACCTCCAGGACCAGATGAACAAAAGTAGTCAACTCTTACTTCATTCATATTAATCTCAACGTCAAATTCTTCAGCTTCAGGTAGAACCATAACAGTTGCTGCAGATGTATGAACTCTTCCTTGAGTCTCTGTCTGAGGAACTCTTTGAACCCTATGAACTCCAGATTCATATTTTAACTCACCATATACATCCTCCCCTGCTATTTCAAATATGACCTCTTTGAATCCTCCAGCAGTTCCCTCGCTAGTATCAACAATACTTAAATTCCATTTTTTTTCTTGTGCAAATTTTGTATACATCCTATATAAATCACCCGCAAAAATACTCGCTTCATCTCCACCAGTTCCTGCTCTAATTTCTACTACAACATTTTTTGCATCATCCGGGTCTTTAGGAATTAAAAGAATTTTAATTTCATCTTCAAGTTCTTCTATAGATTGTTTTGAGATTTCCAATTGTTCTTTAGCCATCTCAATCATGTCTTTATCATCAGAAGATTTTATATAACCCTCAGCTTCATCTTTTTGGTCTAATGCTACTTTATATAATTTTCCTTTATTTACAAGAATACTAAGTTCTTTTAGTTCTTTATTTAACTCAATATATTTTTTTTGATCTGCAATGATTTCTGGATTACTAATCATTTGATATATCTCATCATATCTCTTTTTAACTATATCTATTTTTTCTATAAGCATAATGAGTTTTAATAATCAAAATTACCTAATTCTGAATGAATACTTAGTTTTTTAGTATCTGATTCAATCACTTCACCAATAATTTTAGCATCTATTCCAACTGATTTTGAGGTATCAATAACCTTAGATGCATTTTCTGGATCTAAATAAATTTCAATTCTATGTCCCATATTAAAAACCTTATACATTTCCTTTGGATCTGTATTAGACTCATTCATTATTAGCTTAAAGATTGGAGGGATTTCAAAAAGATCATTTTTAATTACGTGTAAATTATCAATAAAATGTAAAATTTTTGTTTGACCACCTCCAGTACAATGAATAATTCCATTTATTTTATTTCTTCCAATTTCATCAAAAATTAACTTTAAAAGAGGTGCATAAGATCTTGTTGGAGATAAAAGCATTTTTCCTATATCAATATTGAAGCCTTCTAATTTATCTGTTAATTTTTTTGAACCACAATAGGCTAACTCGCTAGGTAGATCGTTATCATATGACTCTGGATATTTTTCTTTAATGTATTGAGAGAGAACATCATGTCTAGCCGATGTAAGCCCATTACTTCCAATACCTGAGTTATATTCATTATCATAAGAAGATGTACCTGAAGAGGATAATCCAACAATAACATTTCCTACTTTGATATTTGAGTTATCAATTATTTGACTCTTTTTAATTCTAACTGTCATACAAGAATCTACTATTATAGTTCTTACAAGATCACCAACATCAGCAGTCTCTCCTCCTCCACTATGGATATTTATTCCGAGATCTCTATAAAAATTTAATATTTCGTCAGTTCCAGAAATTATATTGGAAATTACCTCACCTGGAATCCTATTTTTATTTCTTCCAATTGTGGATGAGATTACAATATTATCAATTGCTCCAACGCAAGCAACATCATCAAGATTCATCACGATCGAATCTTGAGCTATATTTTTCCACACAGAAGTATCACCTGTTTCTTTCCAATAAATATATGCTAGAGATGATTTTGTTCCAGCTCCATCTGAATGGATAATTAATGCATGGTCATCTGAATTTGAAATTAAATCAGGAAGAATTTTACAAAAGGCTTTTGGATACAGACCCTTATCGTGATTTTTTATAGCATTGTGAACATCTTCTTTGTCAGAAGAAACACCCCTTAATTTATATCTATTGGTCATTATTCACAGCAAAGTTATCAAAAAAAAATCTTAATAAGTTTTTAATAAATTACCATTAGCATATAAGCTTAAATTTTCTATTTAATATAATTTAGATTTTATGTTTTTATCACTGATAATGAATTTATTATATAAAATTAAAAATGATTTATTGTAATGCATTTTTCTCAATTTTTCATTCAATTTTATATGTATTTAATAATTTTTATTCGATAAAATAATAGATTAATAAAAGTTCATTAAAATTGCGGTTATCAACATCTTTAAAATTCAAAAAAAATTAAATTGTCGCACTTAACAAATAATAATAATTATGAGCAAATCTAAATTAGAATATATATGGCTTGATGGATACAAACCAACTCAAAGCCTTAGAAGTAAAACTAAAGTCGTTTCAGACTTTGACGGTAAACTCTCTAGCTGTCCTATGTGGTCTTTTGATGGTTCTTCAACTCAACAAGCTCCAGGTGGATCTTCAGATTGTTTATTAAAACCAGTAGCAATATATCCAGACCCTGAAAGAAAGAATGGTTTTCTAGTAATGACTGAGGTGTTAAATGCAGATGGTTCTCCTCACGAGTCAAACGGAAGAGCAACTATTGATGATAGTGATAATGACTTTTGGTTTGGTTTCGAACAAGAATACTTCCTTTGGGACACTGAGACTAACTTACCTCTAGGATTTCCAAAAGATCAAACTCCTCAAGGACAATTCTATTGTTCTGTTGGAGGTGCAAATACTTTTGGACGTGAAATAATGGACCGTCATCTTGATGTATGTCTTGGGGCAGGAATTAACGTTGAAGGAACAAATGCTGAAGTTGCTGCAGGTCAATGGGAATTTCAAACATTCGCTAAAGGAGCTCAGCAGGCTGGTGATGAAATGTGGGTAGCTAGATATTTGCTAGAAAGAATAGCAGAAGATTATGCTATTAAAATTGAATATCACCCTAAACCTCTTGGAGCAACTGATTGGAATGGATCTGGTATGCATGCAAACTTCTCAAATAATACTCTAAGAACTTGTGGATCTAAAGAGACATATGAAAAAATATGTGAATCATTTAGACCTGTTGTTAATGAGTGTATTGCTGTTTATGGTGCATATAATGATCAAAGATTAACTGGTGACCATGAAACACAATCAATCACTGAATTTAGTTATGGGGTTTCTGATAGAGGTGCATCTATTAGAATACCTATAATGACTGTTGAGAGTGGGTGGAAAGGATGGTTAGAAGACAGAAGACCTGCATCAAATGCTGACCCATATAAAGTTGCAGCAATAATTGTAAAAACAGTAAAGAGCGTATCCTAACAGAATAGCATCTTAACTAAGTAATAAAGGGATTATGAAAATTAAATATAATGTTAATAGAATAATCCCTTTTTTTCTTGTCAGAATATTTCTTCTTCTCAAATAAGCTAAAGGAAGAATTATAGCTGAGAAAAGGATTACCCACAACATATCACTGAAAATAATTTTAGAATCAATTTGTTCAATTGGTAAAACTGTTGATGTAATTCCAATCACTACCAGTAGATTAAATATATTTGATCCAATAAGATTACCTATCGATAGATCATTTTGTTTTTTTATAGAAGCCACAACAGATGCAGCTAATTCAGGAATACTTGTTCCAATAGCAACCATCGTTACACTTATTACTCTCTCAGATATTTCATATTTATTTGCTACAGATATGGCAGATTTTATTAAAGTTTCAGAACCAAGCCATAATAGCAATCCGCTAAACAAGACATAAAAAATTGATTTAGAAATAGAGATTTTAGAGGTATCACCCACATCTGAGAACTCAGAAATACTCTTCTTTTGATATAGGAATAAATATATTAGTATCAAAGAAATCAAAACAAGAAGAATAATACCTTCACCTCTAGAGATTTTATTGCCAGTTATTAATAGTAAATAAAATAAAAATGTTGAAAGCATTAAGATAGGAAAATCTGAAGTATAAAATCTTTGCTGTAAGGTAATGGGGTATATAATTGTTATTATTCCAAGAACCAGTCCAATATTGGCAATATTTGATCCTATTACATTACCTACAGCAAAATTTGAAAATCCATTTAGGGTTGCATTTAGGCTGACAATAAGCTCAGGTGCAGATGTAGCAAATGAAACAACAGTCATCCCAATTATAATTTTAGGAACAGAAAACTTTAACGATAAGTCAATGGAAGATTTTGTAAGTACATCACCACCATGAGAAAGAAGAATAATTCCAAATAAAATACCTAAAAAATCCAAAATAAAAAATTAGAGGGCAATGGAGGACTCAAACCCCCATCTGAAGAGCCGTAATCTTCTGTTCTATTCAGTTGAACTAATTGCCCATTAACTGCAAAAATATATATATATAATGAGATTAATAATTAATCTAGTTTAAATTTTAAGTATCTTAGTTATGATTTAAAAAAATTATTACAATAGATTGTAACTGTGTTAAATGTAACTGCCAAAATTCATGTGAATGTACATGCTGTGAGTGTTAAAATTTGTATTTAAATAACTTAAAAACAGCATGTTACATAAAGTTATTAACAATATAGTAGAAATGATTTGTATTTATCAATTATTTTTTTAATTTTACGTAAGTAAGTGAAAGGGACGGAAAAATTCGCCGTAACGTTCAAAGCGAAAGCAGAGATAAAACTTACAAAACTCTAAACATTAAAAAGTAGTTAAATTAACTACTATTTGAAATAAATTTCAATCGTGAATAGAGAATTAGAAAGCCTGGCCCACCTAGTGAGTCAGGCTTTCGAATTTTATATAACTAACTTTATTAAAAAAAAAAAAATGAGATACGTACTTCTAACACTAATACCCTCACTTATTTTATCATCATGTGCAACTGGTTCTGGCAACCAAATGGCAGAAACGATAGTTAACGGAGTTCAAAATGAGATTATACTTATTGAAGTTCCAGATGAGTTGGATGTGATTAGTGATGATGAACAATATGGAAACTTTGAAATAGCTGTTCCTGAAATAACTAAGGAAGTTTATGATAATGCAAATATTACTGCTTATATACAAAGAACATATGAAGATGATAGACCTGGTAGATGGAGTCAACTTCCACAAGTATTTCTTAATTCAGATAACAGTACATCAGCATACTTAAGCTTTGGAGAAGGTTTTATTAGAATATCTTTTCAATCAGAAGAGTCTGTTGACGAGTTATTTGAATTATTTTCTGACAGAGTGTTAAAACTAGTTATAGTTAACTAATATTGTGCATTTGAGCATAAGTACTGTAGGGAAGCTCAATTAGTGAAATAATTTCAAATACTTTTGTATCTGATATTATTTCAATACTTAACGATACTTCACTGTCAACTATTAAGAAATCTCCGGAATTGTAAATTTCATCATTTATTTTTAGTCTCCCATATTGGATGAAGATTGAGTGGAATCTATCTTGACCTATCTCGTGGTGATAAATACCTTTAATGAATGAATGCTGGTAAATTTGAATTGAATCAGATTTTAAATCTATTTGATTATTAATATCTGAAATTATTTTAGTTTCCTTTCCATTCTCTTTTTTAATCGAAAAGATCTCTGATTTGTAGTCACTATAGTTTGCCTCTTCATATAATGACTCATGAAGGTTAGGATCAAACCATATTTGAAATATCTCAGAACCTTTTTTTAATTTTTCTGAGTGAGATATTCCTTTGCCTGCTTTAATAACTTGTACATCTCCTTCTTTAAGAGTTATCCATTTATCTAAAAGAGTGTCATAATGTTCAATTTCCCCTTTTAAAACAAAACTACATATCTCAAAACCTCGATGAGGATGAAGACCTATAATACTGTCATTCTTTGGAGCCCAAGCATGAGCCCAGTAAAACAAATTTGAGTAAGGTCTTAACATTCCACCATCCTGTGGAAACCCTATTGGTTTTTTTTCAAGAATTTGACCTCCATTAAAATTTCCATTTGCTTGATTCTCCTTAGTATATGTTTTGAGTGCCATAAAAATTATCTAAGGTCAATAATAGTAAATTAAAATTTAATTTTTGATTTTTGAATCTATTTGTAGTAAACGCTACGTAACAATTAGTCATTTTTTTTGTTGGAAAGTTTACTGCTTGACTTTCCCAGTAAATTACTTCTTCTCCAATTATATGAAACTTTATATATTTTTGAGTTAGTTGTATCCTAAACTGAGGGGCAACCTCAGAATTTGCAGGAGAATATACAGAATCCGTTTGTCGAGTTACTGTTGAAATTTGTGGATCAAAATAATTAACACGTTCTTCAAATATCCCAAAATCATAATAATATTAATCATAACCTTCTCTTTTAATTAATTCAGAGGGCTCACCAAATTTATCAATTACCATCTGCTTTGATACTAACATAGACATTGTGTCGTTATGGTTATATAGAATATTGGAACAACCGATGATAAACAAAAATATAAACAGATGATACTTCATAACAATTTAATAATAAAGATATTGTAGATTTTTTAATTTATTGTAAAATTCATTATCTACCTTAAAATAGTAACCATTTTCTTCATGTATACTTCCATCAGGCTTTCCATTTACAGTATGGTATTTAATTATATACACCTTAAAAGCTAAAATATCCTGGATTAAATATTCGTTTCCATATATGTCAACTAATTTATCCATAAACACCTGGTGAAGCCGCAGCAGACTCTGCAGATTGCAACCTCCTCATTATAAATAAACCATAAATAATTAAGTCTAAGCTTGAATCACTTAAATCAATTTTATTAATCTCTATATTTTCTTTCCATTTTTTAAATGAATAATTAATTGTTAGTACTTGTTTTGTACCATCCTCTAAAAGAGTATATAATTTTTCAATTCTCCACATTCCACCAGTATTTGATTGAGTTAGTGAATATGTTTTTTTTGAATCATTCATAAGAAGGGTATATCCTCCAGTTTTCCATTTATAATTAAATACACCAACAATTTTACTTCCCTGAAAAATATTATAAGATAAACTCCAAAAGCTTTTCTTTTTTATCTGATAAGTTCTACTGTTATAAAAAAAGTTTAATTGGCTTGAATACCACTTAGGCTTTATTCCTCTTATCAAAACTTCTTGATTTTCAAGTATTTGAAAATCCTTATTATTCTTCTCAACATTAACTTTAATCATTATTTAAAATTTTAAAGTCAGAAATATAATAACCTATTTCCTCATCTGCAATCATTTCTGACATATCAAAATAAATTGACTCAGGATAACCATATTCTTTATTATAATTTATTTCATAGAATTCTGGATTTTCGTTCAGCTTACTTTCAATAAAATTAAAAAGAGAATTAATCGAATAAAATGATTCGTAACCAACTGTTTTCATTGGATCTTCCCCATCGATTGAGACAATTTTATCATTCTCAACTTTTATAGACTTGGGAAGAACAAATTCATAAGGAAAGCAAAAGCATGAGATCTGCTGAGTCATTTCATAATTATCAATATTTAGTGAATACCATTGATCTTTTTCTGATAATTGATCTTCTTTAGAACATTAAACCAAAAGTAAGCTGATAACCAACTTGAAAAATATTCTAATGATCATCCTTTATTTTAACATAATTAGATGCCTTTTGCTTGAATCTATTAAATCTAGGTATTGAAACACTTTGAATGTAAGGACTGTAAGGATTCTTTTTTTCAAAGTCTTGATGGTAGTCCTCTGCATAGTAAAATTTACTTATCTCTTTTATCTCAGTAATAATTTTTTTTCCAAAAATTGAATTTGTAGATAACAAATCAATGTAGTTTCTAATTTTGCTTCTTTCATCAATATTTGAGTAAAATGCTATAGATCTATATTGAGTTCCATAATCTGGACCTTGCCTATTAGGAGTTGTTGGATCATGAGAGTCAAAGAAAACTTTTAGAAGTGTATCAAAAGAGATTATCTTATTGTCATAGATTATTTCTATAGCTTCAGCATGCCCTGTTTTACCTGAAATAACCTGATAATAATTTGGATTAACTGTTGAACCACCAGCATAACCCGAATAAACTTCTTTAACTCCATCTAAACTTTCATAAATTGTTTCAACACACCAGAAACATCCAGATGCAAAGTAGGCCCTGCTCATATCATCATAGCTATTATTCTCAATTTGATTGACTGGCTGGGGATTGTCAACTGCTTTTTGTGAACTTATATCACAGGAGGCTAGTAAAATTATTGATGTAATTATAAATCTTTTCATATTTATGAGTTACCTGCAAAGATAATGTGATATAAAGTCTTTGAGTCAGGTTGAAAGTTAATTTTATTTTAAAAAGTTATTTATCAATTCTATATCATTTTTATAAGTTAGGTCTGGAACATGCTCACAAATTTTAAAAACCTTGATAGATTCATTTCTATCATTTATCATATTTTGGATAGCTGTAGCAATCTCTTTTTCCCCCCTATCTTGACTAATTTCACAGTTTCTTAGATAATCATATACTTGATCTCCAAAAAATGAAAAAATATTCATGCTTATAAACTTTTCTTCAGTAATATTTCTAATATGATTGATTGTTGGCTTCTCAATAATCTTATACAAAAATTTATTTTTAATCTCTAAAATTGAAAAAGAGGATATTTTTTCCTCACTAAACTCAAGACATTCGGAGTTATAAGCAATCATTGAATTATGGGTAAGCTCTGATTTTAAAGTTTTAATTGCTTTTACCGAGTATATATTATCAGAATTACATACTAAGAACCTTGATGATTTTAAAATAGGAAATTGATTCATAGCTTGATATATTGCATCAGCTGTTCCCATTGGTTTTGGGTTACCATAGTAATCTTGAAATGCAAATCTTATTTTGATTGATAATTTCTTTTCAATTTTTTTAAGATAATTTTGAAATTCAATTGAGTCTTCCGATAGAATTACATAAAAGTCTTGAATTTCTGCAGTAATTGAATTCTTGATAATGTGGTAAACCAAAGTCTCATTTTTTTCATTTATCTCAATAAATCCCTTAGCTCGAGAGTTAGATTGAGAAACCTGATCTTCTGAAAGATCAGTGCTGACATTAGAAGTTTTCATTCTAGATGATACACCTGCAGCCATAATAATTAAAGGAATATTATTCATAAGAAACAGTTGGACCCTTTCCCATATTAGCAATGAAGGCATCCTTAACACCATATTTTTTTAATTCATTTACAATTCTAAGTGAACAAGATTGATCCTGTGACAGACAAACAATAGATCCTCCACCACCTGAACCAACAATTTTAGAGCCAATTGAGCCATTATCGTTTGCAATACTTATCATATCATCAATTTCTGGAGTAGTAATTTTTAAATCATTTTTTAAAAAATTATGGTGAATATTTATTAAATGTGCAATCTTAATAATATCAAGTTTATCTTTTTGGAATTCATTTTTTGCTTTTATAGTAGTTCTGTAGTTACCTACAGCTGCCCTAAAGTATGGTTTTAAATTATCATCAAGAAACGATAAACATTTATTTAAATCTACATTGTCAATCATTGTAAAACTGAAATCAGTATAATGATTTTTTACAATTTGAATTGATTTTAATGCATTCTCTTTAAGTTTTTTTAGGAGTCCTTGTGTATCCTTACTCTGATTTGAGACACCAATAATCATATCACATAATTTATGATTAAACGGTATAATACTATCAGTATTAGTATCTAAATAAATTGTTTTTCCGTTAGCTATAGTGTATTGATCCATTTTTCCGCCTGAACCTCCTACCTCCAGCACCTCTATTCTATATGAGATTTCGGCTAATAAATTTGAAGTTACTTCATAGTTTGCAAATGTATTAAGAAGAAAATTTACCCATGCTACAATTAATGCAGATGAGCTCGATAAACCAGAATTTATTGGAATTTTACTAGTAATATTAATATCATATCCCATTTCAGGTTTACAATCAAAATCTTTTAGAACATTTAAAGCAATTTTGAAAAAATCTTTTTCATCTGAATCATATTCAAAGTCAATTGGAATAACATCAGTTGATCCTAGGTCTTTTTTAATAATTTTAAATTTTCTATCATCATTTTGAGTAGCCTCTAATTTAATTTCATTATTTATTGTTGTGGCTATTATTGGTAATCCTATATAATCTTGATGGTCACCAAACAGGCATACTCTTCCTGGTGCTTTGGATATTATCTTTTTATACATTAAGAAATAATATCAAATGTGTTAGTATTAACCCAGTCTCCTCTTGTAAAATCAGGAAAAGATTGAGGCTCACCATCATTATTAACAGAGTTTGAAGTTAGTTCAATTAATGAGCTCCAAGCACACCCTTCATATACGTTTTGATCCAGAGGTAGTCCATTTTTAAGACAATCAACAATTCTATACATCATTATACCATCCATTCCCCCGTGACCTGTATTTTTTGTTTGATTATTTAATCTTTTATATAAAGGATGATCATATTTTTCATATAGTCGATCTATTCCTTCACCTTTAACCCATTCTTTTGAATCTTTGGTATAGTTTTCAAATCCTTTATCAAATGCAGCTCTAGTTGGCCCACCTGCTAATATACCCTTGGTTCCCTGAATTAAATTTAGCCTTGTATAAGGTCTTGGACTTGTCTCATCCCATTGAACCATTATTGTTCTTCCGAGGTAAGTTTTAATAATTGAAGTATTTATATCACCATTTTGATAATTTAGATTATTCCATTTATGATTTGATGGAAAATTTTCTTTACCAAACTTTTTTCTACCCATAGCAGGTGAAGAGAAAGAAACTAATGTTTTAAATGTGTCCTCAGATCTTAATAAATTCATATACTGTGATACTGGTCCAAGTCCATGAGTAGGATACAAATTACCTCTTCTTTTCTCATACTCTAGAGTTCTCCAGGATCCTGTCCCTCTTGTTTCTTCATTCATTTGAAATCTTAAATCATGAATGTAGGCAGCCTCACCATGAAGAAGATCTCCTAATTGTCCATTTCTAATTAAATTCAAAAACATCAACTCTTCTCTTCCATAGTTAACATTTTCCATCATCATACAATGCTTTTTATACTTTTCAGAAGTATCAACAATATCCCATAATTCTTTTGTTGTCATTGCAAGTGGTACTTCAACGAAAGCATGTGCTCCATTTTTCATAGTTTCAACAGCCATCTCACCATGACTATTCCAATCAGTAGAAATGAATACTATATCAGGCATTACTTCACTTAGCATTTTTTTCCACTTTTTATCATCTCCCCAATAAGTTTTAATTGAATCTGTTGAGATGTTCATGTTTTCTAAAATCTTATTTGATTTTAAAATATTTTCTTCATATAGATCCGATATACCTACTACTTCAGTCCCCGGAAGAGAAGCAAAAAGCTTAAGATGACCTTTACCCCTATATCCTACTCCAAGGAATGCAGCTTTTATTTTATTTAATTTAGGAGCACTAAAATCACCCATATACATTTGTTCATTTTTTCTTGAATCAGTTGATGAAAAAACATAGGATGATGCAAAAGCTGCAGTTAGAGATGTTGTTTTAATAAAATTTCTACGATCAAATTTTGACATATATCAAATTTAAAGAAATTCATTTTGTTTTTTTTAAATTAGTAAAAAACTATTAATATGAGTATGATTCCTAAAAATGATCACAAAGAGATTCCAGGAAACCCATCAACAGCTAAAAGTTCTATTAAAAAGCTGAGGACTGAAGCTACTGAAGATTCTCTAAGAGTACTATCGATTGAAGATTGGAAATTTTGGAGAGATAATGGATATATAGTTATAAAAAATGCTGTGCCCAGAGAACAAGCCATAGAAACTGCTCAATTTATTTGGGAATTTGATGACAAGGACCCTAATGACCCTTCAACATGGTATGCTGACGCTAGGGCAGAAATGCAAATGAAAGAACTTGCTGGAACTGGAATGGTTGAAGTATATAATAATCAATACCTATGGAACAACAGACAATACCAAAAGGTATATGATGCATTTGTTGATATATGGGGGACAGAAAAACTATGGGTAACTATTGATAGGGCTAATCTTAATTTTCCAATAAGGCCAGGATTTGAATATAAAGGATTTATACATTGGGATTATGACCCTGATACAAAACCCCAAAATGTTCAAGGCGTTTTAGCATTGTCAGATCAAACTGATCAAAATATGGGAGGATTTCAATGTATTCCTTGGTTGTATAAAAACTATGAAACTTGGAAACTTTCTCAGCCAGAGTCTAGAGATAAATTTAAACCAGATATTAAAGGGCTTGAAGATAAACTTGTTAAGGTATCTCTTGAAGCAGGTGATCTATTAATTTTTAATAGCACACAACCTCATGGAATTAGGCCTAATAATTCAAAAGATAAAGTCAGAATTGCTCAATATATTTCAATGATGCCTGCTCAAGAAGATGATGATGCTCTTGTTCAATGGAGGGTTAATTCATGGAAGAATAGAATTGCACCTGAGGGCTATGCCTTTCCTGGCGATCCAAGAAATTGGGAACAAAAAAAGTAT
>JADHME010000008.1 GCA_016780245.1 Flavobacteriaceae bacterium
TTAACAGATTCAATATTATTAGGATCTAGATCTAGGAATCTTGAAGAACCATTGTTACCTGATGTGAAACTACCCATAGCGTTTGTATCACTTTGGAAAGGTACACCATCAACAACAAATAATGGTTGGTTACTTGAACTAAAGGTACTTAAACCTCTAATTACAACACTTGTTCCTGACCCAGAAATACCACCTTGATTTGTTACCTGTACACCAGAAGCTTTACCAGAAAGTACACGCGCAACATCACCAGATGCTCTGTTCTCAATTTGAGAGTTGTCAACTTCAGATACAGCATATCCAAGTGCACGTTTTTCTCTAGTAATACCTAAACTGGTTACAATAACTTCTTCAAGTTGAGTTCCAAGGGAAAGAGTCACATTAATGACGTTGCCTGATCCTACAGCAATTGCTGCAGTCTCATAACCAACGAAACTGAATTCCAGAGTCTGTCCTTCAGCAACATTAATAGAAAAGTTCCCATCGAAATCAGTGGTTACACCAGTAGTTGTACCCTGAACAAGAATGGTAGCTCCCGGTAAAGGAAGACCATCACTATCAGAAACAACACCAGTTACTGTCTTCTGAGCAAACGACATTTGAGCCGTTAGCAAGAAAACCACTAGTAATCTGAATAAGCTTTTCATACTTAGTTATTTAGTTATTAATAAATTTTTGTTAAAATTTTCTTAAATTTTTTCGTAAAAGCTAAGATAAATTAATAATTCCTTAAAAAAAAAGAAACTTTAAGGTTTATTGAAAAAAAATTAAAAGAAAAGAGATTATTTTTATGATAAGGTCATAATAATAATAATATGACAAAAAAAATGCTAAAAAATTAAGATTTTTTATAAAATCTATATTTTCTCTGCGAATTCAAAAATTTGAATAAGAGAGCTAATTTCAGATGTTTTCAGTTTCTGATCTTTAATATATTTTTTGACTTTATCGGAATTTGATCCAAAAAAGTTAATAATGGACTTTTTAGACGTCTTAATAGAAACTGGTGTATCCCCATTTTTACTTACATATACTTCTTTACTCTCTACATATCTTGGAGGAAATGAATTTTCAAGTGAAGTCCTTGCAATCTTTGCTTCCATAAATGTTTTCTTTCTCTTCAAGTAAAGTCTATTCTCCTTACCATCATAGATATTAACTAAATATCCTATGTAGGCTCTTCCTTCCTCAACTCTGTGTGGTAAATACTCATATCTTTCTCCGTTTATAAGAGGAATAACATCCTTACTTTTAATCAAGATTAAATCTGATTCTTTTTGTCCAGGTGTATCAGCCATCTCTATTTCGTCTCTAAAAGCATTATACCTCATATAACCAGAATCATTAAGTTCTTTTCCAAAATATTCAAGCGTTGTGCTTTTAAATTCAGAATCAAAATAATGACTTCCTTGAATATTTAATGGCTGAGGTGCTCTAGATGATCTATTACCAAAATCTGTTAATGCCTGTTGAGCGGAGCCGGTAATATTTCCGTTTATGTTTCCTTGAGCATATATTGACGCGGTTATTAGCAGTGCAAAAAATAGTTTGATATTATTCATAGTTTTGAAAATTTTCAAGCAAACTTAATTATAAATTATCTAATTGAATAATTGGTTGACTTAATTTAACAATATATTATTCGTTCATTAAGAAACAAAAAATACTAGAAAGTTTTATTTATTAAAAATATCTATTTGTCCAGATAACAAATCGCTGATAGTCTCTGATTCTCTTATCTTATATAATTTATCGTCTAGAATACAAATTTCTGCAGGTCTAGATCTGCTATTATAATTACTAGACATATTAAATCCATATGCTCCAGCATTTTTAATGCATATTAAATCCCCTTTTGAAGTATCTGAAATCTTTCTTTTTTCAGCAAAGGTGTCTTTCTCGCAAATATAACCTACAACATCGTATTCTTTTTTTCTACCTGTTGGATTAGATAGGTTTATAATTTCATGGTGAGACCCATATAGAGTTGGCCTTAGTAAATGATTAAAGCCAGAATCTACTTGAATAAAATCTTTAGTTTTTGTAGACTTAATGTAATTTACTTTAGTTATAAAAAACCCACAATCACTAACAAGAAACTTACCTGGTTCAAATATTAGTTTTAATTTCTTACTAAAATCTAACTCAAATTTTTTTAGTTCTGTTGAAACCTCCTTTACATAATCATCTAGATTAGTTGAAGTATCATCTTTATAGTATGGAATTTTTATTCCACCACCTAAATCAATACTCTCAATGTTTTTGAAGTCTCTGGCAATGGAGAAAATCTTCTTGATCCCTTCCTTAAATTGATTATTCTTTGTTATTTCACTTCCAGTGTGAATATGAAGACCTGTAATATTAATTTTACCCTTTTTCTCTATATCTAATAACTCATCTATACGTTCTTCAGGAATTCCAAACTTTGATTCAGAGTGTCCTACACTAATATTATCATTTCCCCCAGCATAAATCCCAGGGTTTATCCTAACAGTTATTGATTGATTACCAAACTCATTTACAAAATCTTTTATAGATTCTATGCTATCAAGATTTATTTTAACTCCAAGTTTGAATACTTCCTTTATCTCTTCAAAACTAACACCATTAGGAGTATATAGAATTGCATCTTTATTGAAACCGCATTTCAGGCCAATTATAACTTCCTCAATTGAAACTGCATCAAGACCAGCACCCATTTTTTCTATATACTTTAAAACTGAAATATTAGATAGAGACTTGGCTGCAAAATGAATTTTGTAGTTCTCTAAAACACTTAACTCTTTGTTTAATTTGTCAAATTGATTTTTAATGATTTTTAGATCATACAAATAAATTGGAGTTCCAAATTTTAAAGCAGCTTCTTTAAGTATTTTAATATCCATTTTTTGTTTTAAGTGATAAATATAATTCTGATTTTTAATAATTCAAATATCTTAAGTTTTGTGGTTATATTTGTCGCCATGAATTTACATGAATATCAAGGAAAACAATTATTGGAAAAATTTAATGTTTCGATTCAAAGAGGCTATGTAGCAAATAATCCCGATGAGGCTGTTGAGTGCGCAAAAAAACTTTCAAATGAAACAGGAACAGAAATTTTTGTTGTTAAAGCTCAAATTCATGCAGGTGGAAGAGGAAAGGGTGGAGGAGTAAAAATTGCTAAATCTTTGGATGAGGTAAGATCTATATCTTCAGAAATAATTGGAATGAATCTTGTGACTCCTCAAACTCCTAAAGAAGGTAAGCTAGTAAATAAGGTTTTAATTGCTGAAGATGTGTATTATGATGGTGAGGGTGATAGAAAAGAGTTTTACATGTCAGTGTTACTTAATAGATCATCTTCAAAAAATATGATTGTATACTCAACAGAGGGTGGAGTAGATATTGAGGCAGTTGCTGAAAATACTCCAGATCTAATATTTAATGAAGAGATTGATCCTGGTTCTGGAATTCTTTCATTTCAAGCTAGAAAAATTGCATTTAATCTTGGTTTAAAAGGCCAAGCTTTTAAAAATATGGTAAAATTTGTTACCAATCTCTACAATGCATATACTGGGTCAGATGCATCACTTTTTGAAATTAATCCTGTTCTTAAGGCAGCTGATGATAAAATTATAGCTGTAGATTCTAAAGTCACTATCGATGAAAATGCTCTTTTTAGACACGCTGAATATGAATCAATGCGAGATCTTAGTGAAGAAAATCCTGTCGAAGTTGAGGCTAGAGAGTCTGGGCTAAATTATGTTGACTTAGATGGAAATGTTGGGTGTATGGTAAATGGAGCTGGCTTAGCAATGGCAACAATGGATTTGATTAAACTTGCTGGAGGTGAGCCTGCTAATTTTCTTGATGTTGGTGGAACTGCTGATTCAAGCAGGGTTGAAAAAGCATTTAGATTAATTCTGCAAGATTCAAATGTAAAAGCTATACTGGTTAATATATTTGGTGGAATAGTAAGGTGTGATCGTGTAGCTGAGGGTATTGTTTCTGCATATAAAAATCTTGGTAATATTGATATACCTATTATAGTTAGGCTTCAAGGAACTAATTCTGATAAAGCAAAGGAAATAATTGATGGTTCAGGATTAAATGTTCAATCTGCAATTGCCTTTGATGAAGCCGCAAATAAAGTCCAGGCTGCTTTAAACTGACATAAAGTCACTAAATTTTTCTATTTTATTGCCAAATTGTCATTATATATGACTTGGTATTCTTTTTGACTATTACATAATGAATTTATAATTCAAATTGTTTAACTAAAAAAAAAATTATGAGAATAGTAAAATATAACAATAACAATGTTTTTCCATCATTAATTAATGAATTCTTTAATGATGATTTTGGTATGAATTTTTTAAATAGAAGTCATTCAGTACCATCAGTAAATTCTTTTGAAAATAATGATTCTTTTGAGATTGACCTTGCAGTACCAGGAATGAAAAAAGAAGATTTCACGATTGAATTAAATGATAAGGTATTGATTATTTCATCTGAAACTTCAAATACTATTGAAAATGATAAAATGAGATTAAATGAATTTAATTTCTCATCTTTTCAAAGATCATTTAGAGTTCCAGATTCAGTAGATCAAGACAATATCAAGGCTAATTATAAAAATGGTATTCTAAAAATTAAATTACCAAAAAGGAAAGAAAGTATATCTAAGCCAAACAGGGTAATTAATATTGTCTAAATATTTTAAATAATCCTAAAAATTAGGTGCACATAAGTGCACCTTTTTTTATTTTAACTTCTTTTTGAGGAGCTCAATTTTATCTCTAAGATCTGCAGCAGATAAAAAGTCAAGTTTTTTTGCTACATCTTCCATCTGTTTTCTTAGTTCTTTAATTCTCTTCTCTATCTCGTTTCTTGTTTGGTAAGCCTTAAGTTCTTCTTCAAAATCTTTATAAGAACTATTTATAATTTGAATATCTTTTTCAAATGTAGTTGTAAATGATTTATCCATTTGTTTTGGAATAATATCATTTTCAATATTAAATTTTTCTTGTTTTTTTCTTCTATATGATGTCTCAGTTATTGTCTTGTCCATACTATCTGTAATAGAATCAGCATACATAATTGCTTTTCCATTAATATTTCTTGCAGCTCTTCCAACAGTTTGAATTAACGATCTATGACTTCTTAGGAATCCTTCTTTATCCGCATCTAGAATAGCCACTAAAGATACTTCGGGTAAATCAAGACCTTCTCTTAAAAGATTTACTCCAACTAAAACATCAAAATACCCTTTTCTAAGATTTTGCATTATTTCAACTCTTTCTAATGTATCAATATCACTATGTATGTAGTTTGCTCTAATCTTTGCCTTATGAAGAAATTTTGTAAGCTCTTCAGCCATTCTTTTAGTTAAGGTTGTAACTAGAACTCTCTCATTACTTTCAACTCTTAATAATATCTCTTCTATTAAGTCATCTATTTGATTTTCAGATTTTCTAATCTCAATAATAGGATCTAAAACACCAGTTGGCCTAATTATCTGTTCAACAAATAGACCTTCAGACATTTTTAACTCGTATTCTGCCGGTGTAGCACTGACATATAGAACATTATTTTGTAAATGTTCAAACTCCTCAAACTTTAGTGGTCTATTGTCTAATGCTGCAGGTAATCTAAACCCATATTCAACTAAATTCTCTTTTCTACTTCTATCTCCACCATACATAGCATGTACTTGTGGAATTGTAACATGACTCTCATCAATAACCATTAAATAATCTTCAGGGAAATAATCAAGAAGACAGAATGGCCTTGTTCCAGGATCTCTTCCGTCTAAATATCTTGAATAGTTTTCTATGCCAGAACAATATCCAAGTTCTTTAATCATCTCTAGGTCAAACTCTGTTCTCTCTCTAATGCGTTTTGATTCTATAGATTTTTCTATCTCATCAAAATATTTGACTTGTTCCTCTAAATCAAATTCAATATTATTGATTGCAGACTTTATACTTGATTCTGAAGTAACAAATATCATAGCAGGAAAGATCCTTAGGGATTCAAAATTTTCAATTTTATTACCTGAGATAGGATCAAAAGACTCAATACTTTCAATTACATCTCCAAAAAAGTTTATTCTATAGAATAAATCAGAATAACTAGGAAAAATATCAATTACATCTCCCTTGACAGAAAAACTACCTCTATTAAGTTCATTAATAGACCTTGAATACTGACTCTTTACAAATTGAGAAAGAAGTTTTGAGATTTGAATTTCATCATCAATAGAAATTTGAATTACGTGTTTTTTAAACTCATTTGGATTACCAATTCCATAAATACAGGAAACTGATGCAACAACTATAATATCATTTCTTCCAGACAATAATGATGAAGTTGCACTAAGTCTATATTTCTCTATTTGTTCATTAATTGATAAATCTTTTTCTATATATAACCCAGATGACGGAATATAAGCTTCAGGTTGATAGTAATCATAATATGAAACAAAATATTCTACAGCATTATTCGGAAAAAAATTTTGAAACTCGGAATATAATTGAGCAGCTAAAGTTTTATTGTGTGCTAAAACTAATGTTGGTTTTTTTATCTCCTGAATTACATTAGCTACAGTGAATGTTTTACCAGATCCAGTCACACCCTGAAGTGTAACATGATTATGACTATTATTAAACGAATTAACAATACTTTTAATTGCTGCTGGTTGATCACCGGTTGGGTTGAACTCAGATGTAAGTTGAAAACTCATAAATCTAAACTTTCATCTTGATCAAAATTATCAGCTTTTTCGGTATTGTTGTATATGTCTGATGGTGCCTCCTTGGGAACATCTCCAACAGAATTTATGCATTCAAACTTAGAGTCTGAATTACTTAATTCGTCTATTTCATATAATTCAACAAAAAATGTCCAATAATTTAAAAAATCATAAACAAAGATCATTTTATCTCCATTTAAAACAAAATAGTTGGAAATAGGGGCTTTATCCATTATTTCATGATTATCATCGATTTTAAAAATTTTGATTTCTTCTAATTGTTCCCAATTTTTATTACTAATATGGAATGTAGAAATTTCTGTAGAGTCAAATCCAAATTGATCAGAAATTATTTTACTAAATTCAAGCAAACTAGTTGAGGAATCAACTATTATATCTCGAAGAACATCATCTTTTACATTTAAAATTATTCTAAATTTTAACCTCATTAGATCTATAATTATATAACATTAAAAAATAAAATTGTAAACCAACTATTATAGTAGACAATAATAAGTGTATAGGTTGACTGCTAAAAGGGAAATTGAAATAAAACATCACAATACCAGAAATAATTTGAATAATAATTAATGCATTCACAAAGTATATAATTATAGATTTCAATCTGATTTTATTTAATAAATAAAAAATGTAAGAATTTAAGATAATTATAATCCATGAAAAGCTTCTGTGTGTATAAAAAATACTAGGAATATCTTCAAACCATTTTTCCTTTTGAGTGTAGTTGTAAAGTTCCATCTTAATATCAACAAACTTTCTTACTTCAGTTCCTATTATAACTTGTCCTAACAAAATGATTATTGATACAATAATTAAAGGAGATATATTTCTTGGTAAATCAATAAGTGTTGATTTATTACTAACAATTGATAGAATTGAAAATAAAATAAATAAAAGTATTATAGCCATAATCATATGAATTGAAATTGTATTAGCAGACAGGTTGCTGTCTACAACTATTTTACCAAGCCATGCCTGAAATAAAATAGCAACAAGAGATAAAAATGCAAGAAATGTGATTAAGAATTTCTTGTTAATATATTTTAATGAGCTTATAAATAGAATTAAGACTGAAATTCCAGCAATTGCACCAATAAGTCTATTTATGTATTCAATCCATGTATGATAAACGTTAAATTTAGCATAATCATGTTTAGTATATTTTTCCCAATTATCAATGTTTAGAATATCAACTGACCTAAAATCATCTATTGCAAAAAATAATTCATCTTCAATAATAATTATTTGATTTTTATTAAAATCAGAGTTAGGTTTCCAGTCTAATTGAGATCTTTCAGTTGGCGGTATTAAATATCCAAAGCATTTTGGCCAATCAGGACATCCCATTCCACTTCCAGTCATCCTTACAATTGCACCAGCTAGAATAACTAGATAAACAATTAATATCGAGGCTAGTGCTAGATTATATATTTTATTCATCCTTCAAGCCTAAAGATTTTCCTGTTTTGATCATAAGATCGTGAGCTTCTTTATAATCATTCTTAATATCTCCATCTAGAATGGCATTTTTAATTTTTTCTTTAATTAAGCCAATTTCTTTACGAGGTTTAATATTAAAATAAGCCATAATTATCTCACCTGTTATTGGTGGTTGGAAATTTCTGATACTATCTCTCTCTTCAACATCTTTAATTTTCTGACGAACTATTTTAAAATTATTCTGATAGATTAACGACTTCTTCATGTTCTTTGTTGTTATATCAGCCTCACAAAGAGTTAGTAAATCATCAATGTCATCGCCAGCATCATATATAAGTCTTCTTACAGCAGAATCTGTTACAATATCTTCAGATATAATAATTGGTCTAGAGCTCATCATAACTATTTTTTGAACATATTTTAATTTCTCATTTAATGGTAGACTTAGTCGTGTAAATATTTTCTTGACCATTTTGGAGCCAATAAATTCATGACCATGAAATGTCCATCCATTTTTTTTACTAAATTTTTTTGTAGGAGCCTTACCAATATCATGTAAAAGTGCTGCCCATCTGAGCCATACATTTTCTGTATTTCTTGATATATTATCAACGACTTCTAATGTATGATAAAAGTTGTCTTTATGAGTTTGTCCTTCAACCTCTTCAATTCCCTTAAGCTCTATTAACTCAGGCAAAACATGATTTAAAAGATTTAATTTCTCAAGATTTTTGAATCCATTTGATGGCATATCAGACATTAAAATTTTATTGATCTCATCTGATATCCTTTCAGAAGACAAAATTTCTAATCTATTTGAATTTTTTTTGATTGAATTTTGAGTATTCATATCAATATCAAAATTTAATTCACATGAGAATCTAATTGCTCTTAACATTCTAAGAGGATCATCTGAAAATGTCTTATCAGGATCTGTGGGGGTCTTAATAATACCTTTTTCTATATCATCAATACCTCCAAAAGTATCTATTAATTCTCCAAAATAATTTTTATTTAATCTTATTGCAAGAGTATTGATTGTAAAGTCTCTCCTTAGCATATCATCCAAAAATGTTCCTTCTTCAATACTAGGCTTCCTACTATCATTTGAATAAGATTCTTTCCTTGCACCAACAAACTCAATATTATAATTCTTGAACTTTATCATTGCAGTACCAAACCTTTTAAAAATATTAATTTTGGCAGGTGTTATATTTGGTCTAATTCTCTTATAAAAATTTTGAGCTAACTCTATACCTGAGCCAACACACATAACATCAATATCTTTTTTAACAGGTCTTCTGAGGCAAAGATCCCTAACATAGCCACCTACAACATATGAGTCAACTCCTAAATCATCAGCTGCCTCTGATATTTTTACAAAAATATCTTCTTTCAAATTTTTTTGGATAATTTCTTTATTAACTCTCATCTTAATTTAGTCATTAAGCCTTTTTCATCAATTTTTAATATTGTTGAGGCTGTATATGATTTTTTATCCTTCCCATAGTTAACTATATAGTCTACTTTACTCTTTATTTCTGAACTTATTTGATTAAATTCTAAAGGAATATCAATTCCTGATATGTTAGCAGAAGTAGAGACTATTGGCCTGCCAAATTTATTTAAAAGCTCTAAGCAAAAATTATCATTTGGAACTCTAAAACCTATTGAATTATTATTTGATACATACTTTGAAATTTTAACCGGATTATTAAAAATAAATGTGGTAGGAGATCTTTTAGATATTGATTTCAATTTTTTTAGGTTCAAGATTTCTACATATTCATCAACCATTTCAAAGCTAGAAGCAAGACATATTAATGGTTTTGAATGATCTCTTCTTTTGACTTCATATATTTTTTTTACTGCAGTATCGCAACAAGCATCACATCCAATACCCCATATTGTATCTGTTGGATATAAAATAACTCCACTAGATTTCAATACATCTACTGCATTTGTAATTTCATTATTCAATTTTTGATAATTTTACACGTAAAAATATGTAATTTAATTCTAAAGACACTTAATAAAAAAAATCAAAAAGTTAGAATCTTGTTAAATAAACAACTAAGTAAATATCTTGGAATTGACTTTGGAATAAAGAAATCTGGTGTTTCTATATCTGATTCAAATAAACTTATCTCTTTTCCATTAGAAACAATAGAAACAAAAAATCTACTAGATTATATTAAACAAATATCTATTGATGAAAATATTGAAATAGTTGTAATTGGTAAACCATTAAAGCTAAATAATGAGATTCATGATCTTGAAGAAGAGATTGTAAAATTCATTAAATCTTTAAAAAATAATCTTCCAAATATTCAAGTTGAGAGGATTGATGAAAGGTTTACATCAAAGATTTCTAAACAAATTATTATTAAATCTGGAGTAGGTAAAAAAAAAAGAAGAGATAAATTAATAATAGATAAAATAAGTGCATCTTTGATTTTAGAATCATATTTAATTCAAAAGAATAAATGATAAGACCTATTGTTGCATATGGTGATCCAATTTTAAATTTAAAAGTTGAAAAAATAAAATATAGTGAATCAAACAGTATTGATTCTCTTGTTAATGATCTATGGGATACTATGTATAATGCAAATGGTGTAGGGATTGCCGCTCCTCAAATTGGAGTCTCAAAATCAATCTTTGTTGCAGATTTTTCTTTTTTTGAAGACGAGGATAATTTTAACAAAGATGAACTTATAAATATTAAGCAGGTATTTATTAACCCAAAAATTATAAAAGAATCTGGTGATGATTTTACTTATTCTGAGGGCTGTCTAAGTATACCCAACATCTCAGAAGAGATAATTAGAAAAGAAAAGATCAAGATTAACTTTTTAAATGAACAATTTCAACCTAAACAGATGAACTGTTCTGGAATAATTGCAAGGGTCATTCAGCATGAATATGATCATTTACAAGGAGTACTTTTTACTGATAGAATTTCAAAGGATGCAAGGATTTCAATAGATAGTGAATTAAAAAACATATCTACTGGAAAAGTTGAGTCAAAGTATGAAATGAGTTTTTATAAAAACTAGCTATTTTTCTCAATTTTATTTAGTCGTTTTCTCCAAAACTCAATTTTATTGTTTATCGTATTAATTTTGTTTGAAACATTTTTAAAAAGAGGATTATCACTACTTGAATTAGAGAAGAATTCCAGATTATTTTGAAACTGATTTGATTCATCTTCAAGTTCAGAAATTTTTCTTTTAATGAATTGAAGTTTCTTATTCATTTCATCGGAATTATTCTTTAATAATTCTAGTTCTAACTCAAAACTAAGATTATTCTTTTCATCATTTTTTAGATCAAGTGATTTTAAGATTGAGTTAATTTTCTTATTAAGGTTATTATTTAAATTGTTATTAGAATTAAGATTAACAGAATCCAAACTATTCCATTCAGAAATAATTGACTTAAAGAACTCATCTACATCACCTAATGAATACTTTTTCTTAGAAAACTTAAGTTTATCAATAAATTTTGTTTTATTATCATAAGTTTTCTGTTCTTCTTGGCTTAAGTTTATTGCACCAGACTTAAGAATATCATAGAATCTATTGATTAAAGGACGAAATTCATCCCATAGTGAATTCGAAATTTTTCTTGGCAAATAACCAATTTTTTTCCACTCCTCTTGAATTGCTTTTACTCTACTTGAATTTTCAGCAATTTTATTCTCCTCAATAATTTTTTGAACCTCCATTATTAATAATTTCTTCATCTCAATACTCTTCATGAGTTCCTTTTTTTGGTTTTTATAAAAATTATTTTTGCTCGAATTAAATTCTTTTGTAACTACTCTGAAATCATTCCAACATTTTTTATTCTTATTTCTCTGAAGGTTTTTAATGCTTTGAAATTCATTTTTTAGTTTATCAAATTCTTTAATTTTATTTTGCCAATCTGAATGTAAATTCGGAACAGACTTAACTAAATCTCTCATCCTAAAAATAACATCTTCCTTTTTCTTATAGTTTTCTTGTTGAATATTTGAGATTTCTTTTTGAAAATTTTGTCTTTTCGAGTGTATTTTCTGAGAAGCTTCCTGGAACCTTTTCCATAAATCATCACTATGTTCCCTTGATACAGGACCAAGTTCATTCTTCCAAAGTCTGTGAAGATCATTTAAATCTCTGGAAGCTTTAACAATATCATCAATTTTATCAAGTTGTTCAGCCCTTTCAATAATTTTTACTTTCTCTTCATGATTGTGCTTAAAGTCAAGTTCTCTAAGATCTCTATTAAGATGAAGAAAATCATAAAATTTACTTACGTGGTGTCTGTAGGTTTCCCAAATATTGTTTCTTTCAGTAATTGGAACTTGTCCAGTGTTATGCCATTCCTCTTTAAGTACTTTAAATTTTGAATATAGTTTATTAGGATTCTCATCAACAATAATAAGATTTTTAATCTTTTCAATTAGCTCTTGTCTTTTCTCTAAATTTTCTTTTTGATTTGAACTTAGATCTTTGAAATATCTTTTCTTTTTAAATGTGTAAGTTTTTAAAGTTTGAAAAAATAAAGATTTAGATTTTTTAAATTCATCTGTATCAGATTCAGATGATTTTAAAGCTGAATTGATTTTTGATCTTAATTCTTCAATATCTTTTCTTTGGTTGAACCAACCATCAGATTCAATCTTTTCAATAAAATCAGAAACAAGCTTATCTAAACCAGATATTTTTGTTTTAGGTTTAGAATCTTTTTTTGAAGATTTTTTTTCTGATTTATTCGATGTGACCTTTTGATCACCATACTGCTTCACCCATTCCTTGTATGCCTTAGTCCTTTTATCTTTAGGCATCTCAGGAATTTCATTGGAATCTGAAGCTTTTTGACCATATTTTTTTACCCATTCTTTATATGCCTTGGTCCTTTTATCTTTAGGCATTTCAGGAACTGTTTTATTAACTAGATTTTCAGAATCCGATGAAGACTTTTTTGATATTGAATCTGAGTCTTTCATTTTTAGCTATTAAACAATAAATGTAACAAAAAAAATGTAAACCTATTTTATTGATTTTTCCCAAAGATTCCATGACTCATCTGCTTGAAATTTTAACATTTGGTATCCATTAATTGTCCTACATCCAATTTTTTTTCCTTTTTTTATAAAAAGAGTTTCTGCAGGATTATATACTAAGTCAAAAAATATACTTCTATCATTTACTAAATTGTAAGGTAAATCAGGAGAATAATTAATATTAGGAAAAGTTCCAACTGGAGTGCAGTTTACAATCAGAACACTGTTACTTAATACGCCTTTGTTTATATCGTTGTAGGATAAATAATTGTTTTTATTCTGTCTTGATACAATTTTATAGGATAGATTATTTTTTTTACAGAAATATTCTACTGTCTTAGAAGCACCTCCTGACCCAAGAATAAGAACGCTATCGAAATTATCTAAACTATTAATTTCCAAGGTTTTTTTGAAACCTATAATATCAGTATTATATCCTATTTTTTTTTTATTCTCAAAACATATTGTGTTTACTGATCCAATTTCATGAGCTAGATTATCAACTTCATCTAGATAGTCAATAATATCCTCTTTATAGGGTATAGTTACATTTAAGCCAAAAAGATTTTTTTGGTCAAAAATAAAATTAACTTCCTCTATTGACTTAATATCAAAGTTTATATACTCACAATTTGAGAGTTTTTCAATAGAATTAAATTTATCAGTAAAGTAGTTTCTTGAAAAGGAATAATCAATGTTCCTGCCTATCAAACCAAATTGTTTTATTTCTTTCAATGTTTGTTTGCAAATCTTTCCAATAAAACTACAAACAAAATACCAATAAAAATATAAAATAGTGTTAGCCAGGTTTCTCCTATTGAAAAATCAGGAAAAAATAAAGAAATTTTACCATCTATTGCCTCAGTTTTCCATGGCCAAACTCCTCTAAGGGATCCTGCAATAAATCCAACAATAATTGATATTGTTATAGACTTAAATCTTTGAAGAAGAGTACTTAAGATATTAGATAAAAAAATTAAACCACAAACCGATCCAATTGTAAAAAAAAGGATAACCTTTAATAAATAAACCCTTTCAGGATCATAAATAAAATCAAAGTTAAATGTGAATATATCACTTAAAGTAAAGTATAATGCATTTACTGAGTCGACCATTATCAAAGTATAACTTCCCATTAGCAGAAGAAGATATGAGCCAGAAAGACCTGGTAAAATCATTCCTGATATTGCAATCATTCCTGAAATAAAAATTATAAGATTTGAATTTGTTATCTCAAAATTGTCAGCAAAACTAATTATAAGGCCTATTAACAAACCAACTAAGATCCCGACAGATGTTTTAATATTTAGTTTTTCTAGCTGATAGTAAATCACGTAAAATGAGCCAACAATCATACCAAAAAAAAGTCCAAACACATATAGCTCGTAAGCTTCTATTAGTCTATCTAGTATAAGTGAAACACTAAAAAAACTTGCAATTAAACCTGAAAAAACAATCGTAAGAAATTTACCGTTAATCTCTTTATAAAAATCCTTAAATCCATTATTAAATAAAATTTTAAAAGATTTAAAATTTATTTTTTTAATGGAATTTATAAGGTCTTCATAAATACCTGTAATGAAAGCAACTGTACCACCTGAAACTCCAGGAATTTTGTTTACTGCACCCATTGCAAGTCCTTTGAGAAAAAGAAATATATATTTTTTCATTGCAAGTTAATATAAGAAAAATCAGACAAGTAGTGCCTTATTATCTGTAAATTCAGGAAAATATTTTCTAAGTTTTGTAGGTATTTTTGAGGATTTTCTTCCACTTTGATAAAAATATATCGCTTCGTTTAGCTTTCCATCTTTTAGCAGACATCCACTTATTGTGAAATCAAGAAAAGATTTATTTGGAAAGTATTTTTTTGCTCTTAAACTTAGTTTCAATAATTCTGACCACTCTTCAATTTCAAGAATACATTTCAATAAACTCTTCCAAATCCTCCATGACTGATTTTCTTGGATATCGATGATTTCTTTGTAATGTCTAATTGCCTCAATTTTATTTCCAACTGAAATGCTTATAAGTGCATTAAGCTCTATTATTTTTATACTATTATGATTGTTATCTAGAGCTTTTTTAGCAAGATATCTAGACTGTCTTAAATTATTTTTTTTCAGATAAAACTTGATTAAATATACCCATGCCTTCTCATTTCCAGGCTCTTCTCTTAATGATTTTTTAATAAATTCAATAAATAGTTTCTTGTTGTTTAATTTTTTATAGCATTTTGATATTCTGAAAAATATGTATGAATTAGGTTCACTTAGTTGTATTGATATTTTATAATTTTCAAGCGCATCATTATATTTTCTAACTTTTTCAAGGATTTTTGCTTTTTCAATATATGCTGAAACAAATTGATCATCAGATATGATTGCAAAGTCAAATGCTGAAATAGCTTCCTTTAATTTTCCTTGCTTTTTATATATTTTTCCAAGCTGATGCCATGCAATTTTTGAATATGGTCTTTTTTCTAGAACATGACTAAGCTCACTTATTGATTCATCTATCAATCCTAAATTTTCATAGCAAAAAACTAGATTATAAAGTGACTGATAATCCTCATTGTCATAATCTAAACATTTTTTAAAAAAAGGTATAGCGGATTCGAAATCCTCAATTAATAAGAATTCCATTGCAATCATATTCCAGATATCAATCTTATCGTCAATAAATGAAAGAGCACTTTTAAGTATTTCAATTGCTTCTTCACTAAGATTATTTTTTGAATAAATAGTTGCCTTTTGGAGATAAACCTCTCTATTTTCAGGATCTATTTCTTGAACAAAGTTCAAAATCTCATATGCGACATCATATTTTGAATTGAAAATTAATAATTCAGAGTTAAGCAACATTAGATCTACATTATTTGGATGTTGATTTAATCCCATTTTTACAGCTCGATCAGCTAACTTATAGTTTGCCTGATCGATGTAGTGATGAGATATATTTATGAAGTCATTTGAGTCAAAGTAAAAAATACTATTTGTCTTTAACATTTGCTCAAACTTAATAATAGAACTACTATTGTTGCTCAAGAATTTAATTTTATTCTAAAGTACACATCTACTTAAGTCGTATTTAAATGGATGTTAATTTATTTTCAACAAAATAATTAACAAGTTAGATTACTCTATTTCAACAATTTCAAGCTCTTTGTCACTCTCACTGAATAAATCAGATATCTTATTCGGTCTTTCACTTTCTCTCCAAATAAAACCTGGAAGTTTCATTTCATTAGTAAGAATTTTATTTTCAGATAATACATTTCCATCAGGTGTTCTGTAAAATGATACTTCAGATATTTCATTCTCAAGAAATTTAATTAAAATTGAGCTTGCTAAAGTTTTGTTTAATCCAATTAATTCTGCATCATCTGAATACATGTAGTAAAGTAAGGTACTATTCTTTTCAACATAAACGTTATCTAAATTTCCATCTGAAAAAAAACCATCTAATTTTTCTCCCTTTATTTGATTAAACCTATCACTATACAAAGAATCTTTTTGACTCATGAATACATTCCCTCGAATAATTAAAGAGTCTAATTCTTCTGTTTTAAAATTTGATTTTAAAAATATCTGATCTCCTGTGATTTGATTTCCCCCAAACCAAATAATTGGATTAAGTTGATTCTTCTCCTCGTCAGTTAATGTCTTTAGGAATCTAGAACTTTTAGGTTTTTTTAATAGTTTAATTAATCCAGTTTCTTGGTTAAAATGTATTGAATCAGATAGACCTCTAACATCTGATTTAAGAATTCTTACATCATAATACCCTTTTAAAATCTTTTTTTCGTTAGCACCTGTAATTGTAATAGTGTCAGAGTGAATATAAAGTGAGTCATTTTTAATTATATTAACTGCTAGTGCATTTTTAGTAACAATAGCAGAATCTTTATCTCTAAAAATTTCTCCATAATGCCCTGTAATTATTGACTTGTTTATTGTGTCATTAATTCTAACATTGTACGAAGCTGATGCATATGATTTTTCATTTTCAAAAAATATACTGTCTCCATTTATTATTTTTCCGTCATAATTAATAGTTGCATCTTCTCTAAAATATCCTTTTTGAAGATTAGTATCATAGAATCCATTTCTACAAAGTATATTATAATCAATACCAGTAATTAAAGTTTTATCATTGAAGAAAGCTATATTGCTTTCAGTGAAGTACTCTAACTCCTCAGAGTTTACATTATATTTTGGATTGTCAATTGTAACGTTAGACTTAAAAATATATTTCTTAGGTCCCATATAATAAGTTCCTGAGTTACTTTTAAGAGTATTATCATTATCAACTATTTTACCTTTTGAATTATAAAATGCAATATTCTTAGGTCTATCAAGATATAGTGTATCAGTTTCCAGCTTCATGTCTGGTCTTGTTAGCTTTACGTTTCCGTATGCAATAGCTTTTTTTGTCTTTCCATCATATTCAAGAAAATCTGAAACTAGTAATAGCGAATCTCCTTGATTAAAGTTGACTTGCCCATTTGCTTTAAATGAATTTTCATTAAAATAATAGTATGACATATCTGATTCTATCCGTGCTCCATCATGAAATAAAATAACTCTGAGATTTTTATCCTTTTGAAGAATGTTAGCGTCAGGAAATTCTGTAGAGTTTCGAATTGACTTACCTGCTTGAATAATTTCAATTGTTCTTTGTTCTTGGCTTAATAATGAGGCAGAAACAAAAAAACAAATCAAAATTATATTTGCTCTCATTTATCTCTATAAATAGTTTGAATTCGGTCTGGTCCAACTGAAATTAAGGTTACGGGAACTTTTACAAAAGATTCGATAAAACTAATGTAATCTTTTAGTTCTTTGGGAAGATCAGACTCACTTTTTACTTGAGTAATATCTTGGTCCCATCCATCAAATTCAATGTATTGTGGAGTAATCTCTTTAGATTCTATATCGTATGGAAAGTAATCAATTTCCTGATTATCAATTAGATAAGATGTGCAAACCTTTAACTTACCAATTGAACTTAAAACATCTGATTTCATTATGTTTAGTTCAGTAACTCCATTAATTTGAACGGAATATTTTAATGCTACAAGGTCTAACCATCCACATCTACGATCTCTGCCTGTTGTTGCACCATACTCATGTCCAACTTCTCTAATCCTCTTTCCAGTTGAATCAAATAATTCTGTAGGAAATGGTCCAGATCCAACTCTGGTAGTATATGCTTTAAATATTCCAATTATATTTTTAATCTTATTTGGCGCCACACCAAGACCAGAACAAGCACCAGCTGCAGTAGTATTTGAAGAAGTCACATATGGATATGTTCCAAAGTCTATGTCTAATAATGAGCCCTGGGCACCTTCTGCTAATATTTTTTTTCCCTGCCCAAGAGAATTATTAAGATAGGTCTCACTTTCAATGAGATTGAAAGATTTTAAGCATTCAATACCCTTAAAAAAGTCTCTCTCCAATTCATCTAGGCTTATTTCAACGGATTGATTGAAATTTGAAATAATATTTAGATGCTTTTCCTTAAGGCTATTATACTTTAATTGCCATGAATCATCAATAATGTCCCCAACTCTTATACCATTTCTTCCTGTCTTATCCATATAAGTAGGACCTATACCTTTTAGTGTTGATCCAATCTTCTTTTTTCCTTTTGATGCTTCAGATGTTGCATCAATAATCTTGTGAGTAGGCAAAATTATATGAGCTCTTTTAGAAATAAATAAATTTTTTCTAAGATCAATTTTATATTTATTTAGTCCTTCAATTTCTTTAAGGAAAATCGCAGGATCAATAACAACCCCATTTCCAATTATATTAATAGAATTTTTGTTGAAGATACCTGATGGAATTGTATGTAGAACATGTTTATTTCCATCAAACTCAATGGTGTGCCCAGCATTAGGTCCTCCTTGGAATCTAGCAATAATATCATAATTAGAGGTTATAGCATCAACTATTTTTCCTTTACCCTCATCTCCCCATTGAAGACCTAGCAATAGATCTAAAGACATATATTAACTATTTTTTCTTTTTACTTGTGGCATATAAATATAGTGAATGATCCTTAATATCAACATTAAATATTTCTTCAATATTATTTTTAATTGATTGAATTCTTGGATCACAGAATTCTTTAACTTCTCCAGTGTCAGTAATTATTAAATGATCGTGCTGATTATTAAAATAACATTTTTCATATTGAGAGTAAGTGTCTCCAAATTGATGTTTTCTGACAAGTCCACTTTCAAGTAATAGCTCAATAGTGTTGTATAACGTTGCTCTACTGACTCTATAATTTTTTTTATTCATTTTTTCGTACAATGAGTCAATATCAAAATGGCCATCTATTGAATAAATTTCGTTAAGAATACTAAATCTTTCTGGAGTTTTTCGATGATTATGTTTACTTAAAAATTTTGTAAAAACATCAGTAACCTCTTCGTTATTTTTTTTCTTATTAAATATCATACTTATTATTTACGTGAAACTTTTTCTATACCTTTTATGGCAGTTAATCTTTTTAGTAACTTATTCAAAATTACTTTATTTTTTACTTCAACACTTATAACTCCTGAAAAAGTCCCGTCATTAGTTTCAAAGGAAATTCTATTCATATTAACATTCATTGAATTTGAAATAAGCGAGGTTATTTCATTTACAAGTCCAATATCATCAATTCCGGTAATCTCAATTTTTGCATTAAATTCATTACTTTCTGAATCAATCCATGTAGCAGAAATGATTCTGTAAGCATAATTAGACCTTAAAGCTATTGAGTTTGGACAATTCTTAGAATGTACTTTAATACCATCTTTTACTGATATGAATCCAAAAACATTATCTCCGGGTATTGGGCTACAGCATGGAGCTATTGAATATTCCAACATCTCTTTTTCTTTACCAAAAACAAGCTTATCAAACTTGATTAAATCTTCATTATCATCAGACTTTTGAGTTTTAGGTGTTGTACCAGTAATTCTTCTTCTAAAGAAACCTAAATAACTATTGTAATCATTAGCAAAATTTTTAATTTTTTTATTATCCAGATCTCCAGTAGCAACATTATAAAATAGATCATTACTTGCATTAATTTTGAAAAATTTCATCATCTGACCGGATACTTTGTCATTTAACTTAATTTTAAATTGTCTAAGCTTTCTCTCAAGTATTTCTTTACCATCTGAAGCAATTTTTTTCTTTTCATCATTTAATGATGATTTTATTTTAGATTTTGCTTTTGATGTTTCAACAAAATTTAACCAGTTTCTATTGGGTTTTACATTTTCAGAGGTTATAATTTCAACTTGGTCACCACTTTTGAGAGTGTGACTTAGCGGAACTAATTTACCGTTAACTCTTGCTCCCCTTGTTTTAATTCCAATATCCGTATGAACATGAAAAGCAAAATCTAATGCAGATGATCCACTTTTCAATGATTTTAAATCTCCTTTAGGAGTAAAAACATAGATTTCTTTTGAATAAAAATTTAGTTTAAAATCCTCAACAAAATCAATAGCATGTTCTGCATCATGATTTAATACATCTTGAAGTTTGTTCAGCCAAAGATCAACTTCACTTTTTTTAGATTCATTATGTTTATAACCATAGTGGGCTGCATAACCTTTTTCAGCAATTTCATCCATTCTCTCTGATCTAATCTGGATCTCAACCCATTTATTTTTTGGCCCAACTACAGTAAGATGAAGTGCTTCATATCCATTATTTTTTGGAAGAGTAATCCAATCTCTAAGTCTAGTAGGATTAGGCGTAAAGTGATCTGTTATTATAGAATATATTTTCCATGCTGCAAATTTTTCATTTTTTGGTATTGATTTATATATGATTCTAATTGCAAATCGATCATAAATCTCTTCAAATGATATATTTTTAGATTTTATCTTATTGTAGATTGAGTATATAGATTTGTGCCTTCCCTTGATTTGATATTTAATTTTTTGATCTACAAGACTTTCATTAATTAGTTTTTCAAAGGATTCAACATACTTTTCCTGATTAACCAAATCTTTGTCAATCTTATTTTTAATCAAATTATATTCTCTAGTCTCAAGAATTCTCAAACTTAAATTTTCAAGTTCGTTTTTGATGTTGTAAAGTCCAACTCTGTGTGCAAGTGGAGCATAAATATATAAAGACTCTGATGCCATCTGATCTTGCTTCTCTTTTGATAAAAAATCAATTGTTCGCATGTTATGAAGTCGATCAGCAGTTTTAATCAATATTACCCTTATATCACTGTGAAGAGTCAGTAACATTTTGCGATAATTTTCGGCTTGAACAGAATAATCTTCATTTTTCTTTAGAGTTGAAATTTTTGTTAATCCATCAACAATCCTGGATATATCAGAACCAACTGTTTCCTCTAAATCTTCAAGTGTTACATCAGTATCTTCAACAGTGTCATGAAGAATAGCTGCAGCAATAGATATATAGTCTAATCCAATATCTCTAGCTACTATTTTTGCGACTTCAATAGGATGATGGATATAAGGTTCTCCAGACTTTCTTATCTGACCATCATGACCATTAAATGCAATAACTAAAGATTCATGAATTATTCTTCTTCCTTTAGATGTTATTTTTTGATAGCTACTATCAACAACATCATTAAATAATTCAGTTATTTCTTTTGGCAGTATTTTATTTTCAACTAACACTTGTAAATTTTGCTACTTAAATTTACAAATAATAATTCTTGATTTAAAGCTAATAATTTACTGAGAGCTTGAATATTTATTTGAGTATCTTCTCCAAAGTCTAGTTTGATGTGTTTCTAAGCTTATGTTTCTTCCAGAAATAAACGCATGAGTAACGCTATTAGATACAATATCTAATGCATCTCCCTTGGATATAAATAAGGTAGCACTTTTACCAATTTCAATAGAACCAAATTCATCGTCTATACCAAGAATTTTGGCAGGATTAATAGTTATTAGACTGAGAGCTTCCTCTTTTTTAATACCAAAGCTAGAGAAACTTCCTGCATAAAACGGAAGATTTCTTACAGATACTCTTGATTGAGCAGTACCAGTTGGATCAATACTTACTAGGATCCCTTTATCTAGCATTAGTTTTGCAAGTTTAAAAGTATTA
The DNA here is from genome assembly GCA_016780245.1 of Flavobacteriaceae bacterium. Lineage (GTDB taxonomy): Bacteria > Bacteroidota > Bacteroidia > Flavobacteriales > Flavobacteriaceae > Marisimplicoccus. Next base: position 22,364 of record JADHME010000008.1, read on the forward strand.
CTTGGATCTGAATCAACTGACTGTGGAAACCTAAATGGCTGTTTAACAACAACTGGTATATTGTTTTTCTTTATAAAATCTAATTGATTTTTTGATTCTGTTGCACCAACAATTACTATTTTGTTAATTCCAAAATTCTTTAAAAATGTTACACCATCAACAATTTCTTTTTCATCATCAGCATATAAATAAACTGTTGATTCTCCATCAAGTATTTTTTTCATAGCTCTACTCTTCAAATTCATAGATCTATCAACATTCATATTTGCTTTTGACTTTTTGAAAAAGTCATTTAAACCTTGGACTTGTTTTGAGTAATTATTATTAGCTTTTAATCCTCTATCTTCACCTAGCCACCATCTTCCAAAAGTGTATGGACTTGGCCAATTAATATGAATTCCTTGATCATATTTTATAACTGCATCTTCCCAATTCCAGGCGTCAAGCTGAACTACAGACGAACTACCAGAAATAACACCTCCGTTTGGTGCAATCTGTGCAAGTAATACACCATTTGGTCTCATGCTTTCTACAGCTTTAGATTCGGCGTTATATGCAATTATGGATCTAATTTCAGGTAAATAAGCTCCTGATTCGTCATCATCTACAGAAGCTCTAACAGCTTCAACTTCTACAAGTCCTAAATTGGTATTAAGTGCAATAATTCCAGGATATATATGATGGTTTGATGCATTAATAATTGTATCATACTTACTGTTATTAGAGTCAGAAAAAGAATTTAGTATTTCATCTGACCAATTACCATCTGTTGAAGCAATTAAATCAATTTTTCCATTAGTGAATCCAATTACACTATTATTAATTAATTCACCATTACCAACATGAGTTATTCCTCCATAAATCAAGACAGACTTATCTTGAGAAGGAGCTGGAGTTTGTTGAGAGAAAACCAGGTTTAAGAATATAATATTTAATAAAATAATTTTTTTCATGATTTTAAAATTCAGTGTATTCGCAAGTAATTTCTATTTGAGGCTTAGGATTAGGAAACCTAAGATTTGCACCAGGTGAATTTTCTCCTAACATTTGCTGTATCAAGTTATTCTTTTCTTTTTTTATTTCACCTAATTTATTTAAATGCTCATCTTTATCAAAATATAGAGCACCTTCAATATAGGTCTGCTCTGTTTTTGTGTAAAGTGACATAGGATGTCCACTCCATAAAACAATATCTGCATCCTTTCCAACTTTAAGGCTTCCAACTTTATCGTCCATTCGAAGAAGCTTAGCTGGATTTAAAGTAACAAATTTCCAGGCTTCTTCTTGTGAAACACCTCCGTATTTTACAGCTTTTGCTGCTTCAAGATTTAATCTTCTTGATAGTTCAGAGTTATCTGAATTTAAAGCAACTGTTACTCCAGCATTGTGCATTATAGATGCATTATATGGAATTGCATCATTTACTTCGTATTTATAACCCCACCAGTCTGAAAAAGTTGATCCACCAACACCGTGTTCAGCCATTTTGTCTGCTACTTTATATCCCTCTAAAATGTGGGTGAATGTATTAATTCTAAAACCAAACCTTTCTGCTACTTTCATTAACATGTTAATTTCACTTTGAACATAAGAATGGCTTGATACAAATCTATCACCCCTTAGGATTTCCCATAAAGTCTCAAGCTCCTCGTCAAACCTTGGTTTCTTTGCAGATCTTTTTTGTCTTGCAGTTAATGAATTATAATTCGTCCAATTTTTTGCATATTCTTTAGCCCTGTCAAAATGATCAACAAATACTTGCTCAACACCCATTCTTGTCTGTGGAAATCTAGAACCACTCCAATTTGATTGTTTAACATTTTCACCTAATGCAAATTTTATAAAAGGAGCAGCATCTTTGTAGAACATATCTTGAATTTCTGAACCCCATTTTAATTTAATGATTGCAGATTGACCTCCTATTGGATTAGCTGAACCATGAAGAATTTGAACAGTGGTAACGCCTCCACGAAGATTCCTGTATATATTAATATCATCTGGATTAATGACATCCATTATTGAAACTTCTGCAGATGAGTTGTGTCCACCTTCATTTATACTTGAAGCTGCCATATGAGAATGTTCATCAATTATACCTGAAGTTATGTGTTTGCCAGTTGCATCAACAATTTTAAAATTGGATGGAGTTTCTAGGTCTTTTCCAATTGCAATAATTTTTCCATTATCAATTATTATATCAGAGTTTTGAATTATTCCAGCATCCTCATTTGTCCAAAGAGTTGCATTTTTAAAATGAACAGATTGACTTGTAGGAATTGATTTTAGCCCAAATCCAACATTAGGATATGTAACTTCTGACACAAATGAATTATTTGATTGTGATTTTGCTTGCCTTCTAGACTTATTAGTTTCTTCTATTTCTTTTTTAGAGATGTTAAATGAGAAATTATCATTATTAAAATCTGTTCCTGTACCAATTATATTTTCCTGGGAGCTAATTTTTAATGAAATTTGAGCAAAGGATGGATTGCCGTTTAAACTATCAAATACAGTAATGCTTAACCAATCATCTAATAAAGAGGTCTTTGATTTTATATCTATTGAGTCTCTTTTAATTTTAGATGAAGGTTTTGAAAGACTATTTGTAATTTTTAAATCATAAGAATTATTGTTTATATCAATTGAATAATCTCCATCAATATTAATTTTATCTGTATTCTTAATAATGTGTTTCTCTCCTTTAACCCAATTTTCAATAATCTCGGTTTTATCATCAAATATTGGTCCTGTTGTAATTAAAAAGTTTGCTAAGAAATTATTCTTTAGTGATCCAATCTTATCTTCTAAACCTATTGATCTAGCTGGTATAATAGTCAAGGCATTTAAAGCTGTTTTCTCACTTAGTCCATTTTTTATAGCTTTTCTTATATTTTTCAAGAAATCTCTTTTGTTACTTAAATCAGAAGAAGTAATTGAAAAAATTATTCCGTTTTTTTCTAATATACCGAGATTAGCAGGAGCCTGATTCCAATATCTAAGTTGATTAATTGTTAGCTTCTCATTCAGTTTAGCATTTGATACATCAAAAGCATTCGGAAAGTTCACTGGAATAATTAACTTATTATTAAATGTCTTTAATTCTCTTACATTTTCATATTCTTTTCCAGATCCTTTAATTACAAAATCTAGATTAAGTTCTTCTGAAATTTTTGCAGCTCTATAAACATTTAGTTTATCATTTGCATCAAAAAGTTTGGGTAATTCTCTATTATTAATAACTGATTCTAAAGCTAGATCTTTAGATTCTGAGGTGCCCTGAGAATACCAATCAGCATCGTAATATAACTGTCTAATTAAAGCCATAGCTCCCATGGTAGAACTTGGATAAGATTGATTTGAAGTTAAACTTTTGGTAAATGAAAAGTGTTCAGCAGTTTTGTCAGAAATAACTCTGAAAGACTCGTTTTGATTATCAATTAAACCTATAGTAAAACTTGTTCCTCTGTGTACACCATTACTTCTGTGAGAGTTTACGACACCAAAGCCAATATCTCTGAGACCCTTAGCATCCTTTTGACTATAAGTATAATCTTTCATGCTATTGTAGTCACTTAAAATATGATCATTCCAATAATAACCTTTTCTGGATGGTTCATATTGTGAGCTTCTACTAAAAGAATTCCTTTGAGGATTCTTTATTCCAAAAGAAGAGTGAATCTCAATAAATGAGGGATAAATATATTTTCCTGCTAAATCATTAACTATACTATTTTCTGGAATCTTAATACCTGTTCCGATATTTACTATTTTTCCATCTTTTTCTATTAAAGTTGCATTTTTTATTATGTTATTATTCGAATAAATATTAGCATTTACAAAAACGTTGTATTCATAGTCTTTTGTTTTTACTCCATCATTGACAATGAAGTAATCTTGGCCATATAATCCAAATGATAAAAAAAAGGATAATAAGAAGAATCTTTTCATTTGATTAGTTTTTAAATTCGACCCTAAATTATAGGGATAGTTTGCTAATATATTAAATCAATTAAAGAAATCTGATAATACTTCTCTTTGATAATAATCAATTATAAAGTTGGAAACTTTATTGTAAGATAGAATACCATATTCTTGTTTATTTGATTTTAAATAAAAGTCATAAAAATAGTCTGCAACTCTATCAAAAAAGTTATTGTAATATTTACTCCAGAATTTCATGTTATAATTTATGTCAGATATAACTCTTTGATTAAGTTTTGAGGTGTAATCTTTTAATTTTTCTTTATGATTCTTATTAATTTCGTTTAAAAGATTTAAAAGTGCATTGAAATAGCCGGAATATCTAACATTTGCATTATTGCTTTCAACTGCTTTCATAAATCCAATAAAACTGGCTTCAGCTTCATCTGCATATCCCATTTGATGAGCATATTCATGAAAAATAACCACAGGTATATCAACTTTGGGAATATCAACATTTACTATTGATTCTGATGTAAATGGAATAAAGTGCCCAGATACTGTTTGAAAAAGAAGAATACTAGGCATTAAAGACTGTTTTACATTCATATTAGTCATGTTAGTTATTTCAAAAAAATCTAATTCATTATAATCCTTAATTAATAATGCTTCTTCGTTTATTTTTGCAATAATAATATTTAAGGTATTATCTAACTCTTCAAATTCATAATCATTTTTGATATGTAATTCATCAGATATTGAAGTTTTGAAATAATTTAATCCCCAAAAAGAATAAAAAATAAAGTAAACTAATGAAATAAATGCCATAAGGTTAACTGAATCATTTAGTTTGAAAGAAAAAACTCTATAAACAAGATAAATAAGAATAATAAAAAGAATTATATATAAAATCTCACCTACAGGGATATTTATATTAGAGTACACATATGAATTTATTTTGAGAATATTATTATATAAATAATATGAATAATAATCATCAATGATTGATGGATTATTTTTAATGAAATTAATTAATAGTATTTGAGGTATTAGAGCAAGAGCAAAAATACTTTTTAACTTCATTATTTTATGTCGACTAATTCAACTTCAAAAATTAGTGTTGCATTCGCGGGAATAACTCCATTCCCAGCACCAGTTGATCCATAACCAAGTTCACTAGGAATTACTAGTGTAGCTTTTGATCCTTTATTAAGTAGTTGCATAGCTTCATCCCACCCCTTAATAACTTGTCCAACACCACACGTGAACTCAATTGGTTCTCCTCTAGTAAATGATGAATCAATTTCTGATCCGTCAACAAGTTTAAGAGAGTAATGAACTGAAAGGATATCATCGACCTTTGCATTAGGACCACTTCCTTTTTTTGAAACTTTATATTTTAATCCACTTTCAGTTTCAATCATTCCTGATGTTAAATCATCTAGAAGTTTAGCTTCTTCTTCAGCTCTTAAAATATCTGCTTGACTCTTATTGGTTATATAGTTTTCAAATATCTTAGGAGCATCAAATTCCTCAGCATCTTTACCAATTCTTATGATCTTTATACTTTTAATAAGATCATCTTGAGCAATTTTATCAACAACATCTTGGCCAGAGTTAACCTTTCCAAAAACAGAATGCTTCCCATCAAGCCATGGAGTCTCTACATGAGTTATAAAGAATTGGCTTCCGTTTGTTCCTGGTCCAGCATTAGCCATAGATAAAATACCTGGGCCTGTATGTTTTAATTCTTCACTAAATTCGTCATCAAACTGAAAGCCAGGTCCACCAGAGCCAGTTCCAGTAGGATCACCACCTTGAATCATAAAATTATCAATTACTCTGTGAAATTTTAGACCATCATAATATGGTTTTCCAGAAAATTGTTCATCTGCTGCAGGGTGATTTCCTTCAGATAATGCAACAAAATTAGATACAGTTAATGGCGTCTGCTTAAAAAATAGTTCTAATATTATATCACCTTTTGAGGTTTCTAGGCTTGCGTATATTCCTTCATTTAGTTCAGAGTAATCATTCATATTACATGAGTTTAAGATTAGTATTGATGTTATAAATATGATAGATTTTTTAATCATAATATTCTTTTAAGTATTGTTTAATATCACTAATAAATTTCTTTTCAGTATTTATTAAGCTTAATTTTGAGATACCCCCAGCAGCATGAATATGCCCTCCACCATTAAAATATCTTGAAGCAAATATATTAACTTTAAAATCACCTTTAGACCTAAATGAAATTTTAATTAATTCATCCTCTTTTTTTTCTATAAATAATACAGAGCACAAAATTCCTTCAACACTAAGTCCAAAATTCACAAAACCTTCACTATCTCCTTTCTTAAAATTACTAGACTTTTGATCTCCATCGGTTATGAAAGTATACAATACAGGTAAATCATCAACTTTTTTAAAGTTATTTATTGTAGTGCCAAGGAGTCTAAGTCTATCAAATTGAAAATTATTATGTAATTTTTCAAAAATGTCAGTAACATCTACACCATGATCAATTAATTTGGATCCAACAAGTAGTGTTCTAGAAGTTGTTGAAGGAAAACGAAAAGAACCAGTGTCTGCAACTATTCCAGCATATAGACATGTTGCAATGTTATTGTCAATTTTATTTGAATCTATATATGCGATGAAATCATAAATCATCTCACTTGTTGAACTCATTTTAGAATTAGAAATCATAAAGTCAGCATAATCATCTGGATTTTCATGATGATCAATCATAATGACTTTTGCAGATGATTTAGAGATTTTATATGAAACATTTTTAGCTCTTCCTAAACTATTAAAATCTAGTGTAAAAATAATTTCAGCCTCATCAAATAAAACATCTGATTTCTCTTTTTGAGACTCGTAGACTATGACATTTTCTGAACCAGGAAGAAAGTTAAGTATCTCAGTAAATTCATTTGGTGAAATAATACTTACACTATGGTCATTTTTAAAAAAATGAAACAAAGCAAGACAACTTCCAAGTGCATCTGCATCAGGACTACTGTGTGGTATTAAAATGATTTTCTTATTTGTAGATAGAATACTTTTAATACTTTCAAGAATCTTCTTATCCATGAGTGGGCTAATATAATATTATATTGAAAATTAAAATAAAGTAATTACTAAAACTTTGATTAATGTCAGATATTGTTAAATTTGCCGCATGAATTCAAATAGAACATTTACTATGCTTAAGCCTGACTCAATAGAGCAGGGGTACATGCTTCCAATTCTAAACATGATAAAAGAAGCAGGGTTTAAAATAATTGCGCTGAAGTACAAAAAAATGACTAAAGAAGAAGCTGAACAATTTTACTCGATTCACTCAGATAGGCCATTTTTTAATGATTTAATTCAGTTTATGACACGAGGTCCAATAGTTGCAGCAGCATTAGAAAAAAATAATGCAGTTGATGACTTTAGAAAACTTATTGGTTCTACTGATCCAATAGAAGCTGAGGAGGGTACAATTAGAAAAAGATATGCTAAATCTAAAGGAGAAAATGCAGTACACGGATCAGATAGTGATGAGAACGCTTCTATCGAAATAAGCTTTCACTTTAGCGATAGCGAAATTTTTAGTTAAGGACTAACTCTTTTACATATTCTTTTCCTAATTCCTGATTTATAAGTTTAATTACCTTATTCTTTTCAAAAAATAATTCTTCTTTAAGCACTGAGGATTTAAGTTTTATGTATAGTATACCTTTTTTATATTTTACACTGTAAGTGTATTTTTGAATGTTTTCACCCATAGTCTTAATCCATGCCTCTTGAACTCTTAGATTGTCAATCCCAACTCTAAAATGTTTTTGTGAGATAACATCTTCTAAAACTTTTGAAATATTTTTAATCTCTCCTCTTTTAGCCATTTAAATATATTTTTTCTAAATCAAATATTTCTTCTTTATTCTTTAGTCCAGATAAAGCATCTTTTACTCTGTCAATATGAGTATCTGTTATAAATATCTGACTAAAATCTTTCTTTTCCAGAATTTGTACTATTTGTCTGACTCGTTCTTGGTCAAGTTTATCAAAAATATCATCTAGTAATACAATTGGTGAATTGCCAAATTTTGTTTTATAATAATCAAATTGAGCAAGTTTTAAAGCAATCAGAAATGATTTTTGCTGTCCTTGACTCCCAAAATTTTTAATTTTGTTATTTTCAATTATAAAATTTAAGTCATCTCTATGTGTCCCTTTAGAAGTATATTGCAAAAATCTATCCTTAGATAAACTTTCACTTAAAATCTCTGAAAAACTTCCAGAATTTAAATCACTTTTATAGTTTATGTCAACAGATTCATTTCCAGAGCTTATATCAGAGTAATACTTTTTAAATATTGGTATAAAAGTTTTTAAAAAGTTAGTTCTTTCTTTAAAAATTGGAGTTCCTAGACTAATTAGTTGTTGGTCATATGAATCAATTGTATCCTTGTCAAATTTCCTATTAATAAAGAAGTACTTCAATAAGGAATTTCTTTGAGTAATAACTTTTCCATAATCTATAACTCTCTGTAGATATATCTTGTCAACCTGACCTATAACTGAATCTATAAACTTTCTTCTCATTTCACTTCCTTCTGTAATAAGATTACGATCATGAGGTGAAATAATAATTAAGTTTACTAAGCCAATATGATCAGAAATTCTTTTATATAACTTGCTATTTCTTTTAATAACTTTCTTTTCTCCATTTTTGAAGTAACAATGTACATTCTCACCTCTGTTGTTAATTTCAAAATCTCCATTAATTGAAAAATAATCTTGACCAATTTTAACATTTTGTGATGTTGAAGGATTAAAATAGCTTTTAGTAAATGCTAAATGATATATAGTGTCAATTATATTGGTTTTTCCAATACCATTCTTTCCAATGAAACAATTGATTTTTTTACTAAAAATAAACTTTAGTTTGTCTAGATTTTTATAATTATCAATTTTTAGTGAATGTAAAAACATATTTGCTATTCAAAATAAAACATTAATTTTGGGATTCAAAAAATTATTATGGCAACATTCAATAGAAGAGGTTATAAAAAAAGTAGAACAAAAACAACAAATCAAGGTGAAAAAAGTCAAACTGCTGAAGTTTTTGATTCACTAGATTCTACTGCAAATAAATCTGAACAGTGGATACTAAAAAATCAGAATAAAATTTTTTCAATTATTGCTTTAATTTCATTGTCTGTTCTATCTTATTTAGGATACCAGAGATTTATTGCAGAACCTAAAGAAACAGAGGCTATAAGTGAGCTAAATCAAGCACAATATTTTTTCGAATTAGCACTAGTATCAAATGAATCAGATTCACTATTTAATTTAGCTTTAAATGGAGGTGAAGGAAAATATGGATTTCTTGACATTGTAGATGAATATTCTGGTACAAAAGCTGCAAATCTAGCAAGCTACTCTATTGGTATGTCATATTTGAACCTTAAAGAATATGACAAAGCTATAGTTTACCTTGAAAAATTTAATTCAGATGATATATTGCTAAAGTCCATCTCTTTAGGAACTATTGGAGATTGTTTCTCAGAGTTGAACCAACCAGAGGAAGCATATGAATATTATCAAAAGGCCTTCAACCACAACGAAAACATTTATACTACTCCAAAATATTTATTTAAAGCTGCACTTATAGGTTCTGAAATAGGTAAATATAGGTCTGCAATAAATTATTTAAATAGAATCAAAGAAGAATTTCCAGATTCTTACGAATCTAGTTTAGTTGAAGTCCAACTTGGTAGAATTGAAAATCTAAATAACTAAAATGTCTGCTAAGCAATTTGAATATATTAACAAAGATTTTGAAGTATTAAATCCTGATAAATTAAAAATTGCATGTGTTGTCTCAGAGTGGCATAATGAAATTACCGAGAAACTATTAAACGGTGCAAAAAATATACTGACAAAAAATGGTGTTAAAGAAAAAAATATTTCTAAAATTAATGTTCCTGGTAGTTTTGAGTTAATATTTGCCTGTAAAAACCTAATTAATAAAGATTTTGATGCAGTTATAGCAATTGGATGTATAATTCAAGGTGAAACAAGACACTTTGAATTTGTATCAAATGCTGTTTTAAATGGTATTAAAGATCTAAATATTATATCTGACATACCTATAATTTTATGCGTATCAACAGATGACAATATAAGCCAATCTATTGATAGGAGTGGTGGTAAGTATAATAAGGGTGAAGATTCTGCAATTGCCGCTCTTAAAATGATTACATTTAATCAATGAAAGTTAACTTCTTTAAGTTAAATAAAAATAGAAAATTCAATTATACTCCTCGTTTTTACAAAGGTAAAGATGATGTTCCGGCATCTTTTGAATCAAAGTTTTCTGTTTACAGAGAGTCATATAACTCAAACGACATCGGAAAGCATTGGGCTGATCAAAGGTTTAAAATGCGTAATAGAAAAAACAGGGGTATTAATATGACATTAATCTTAATTGTTCTTTTCCTTATTTTGGTATTTTTATATATCATTGATTTTGATATAAATATTTTCTTTACCAGTTAATGTCAGACATAATTAAAATTTTACCAAGTGATGTTTCAAATAAAATTGCTGCTGGTGAAGTAGTTCAAAGGCCATCTTCTGTACTAAAAGAACTCGTAGAAAATTCTGTTGATGCAAATTCAACAAGAATTCAGATTATAATTAAAGATGCTGGAAAAAATCTAATTCAGGTAATTGATAATGGAAAAGGAATGTCAAAAAATGATATGCATTTATCATTCATAAAACATGCGACATCAAAAATTAATAAAATAGAAGATATTTTCTCTATTTCATCAATGGGATTTCGTGGAGAAGCATTAGCTGCTATTGCCTCAGTTTCAATGTTAGAAATGGAATCAATTAATGATGATCAAAATGGGCATTTTATTGAAATTAATGGTGGCGAGCTCTTAAGGGAAAAGGACTCAAATATTCAAGAAGGCACCTCTATTAAAATAAAGAATATATTCTACAACGTACCAGCACGAAGAAACTTCTTAAAATCCGATTTTGTTGAACTTAGGCATATACTTGACGTTTTTCATAGGTTGGCAATTTCGCATCCAGAAATTGAATTTTCATTTATTAATAATGAAGAGGAGATTTTTTATCTAAAAGAGGAGTCATTAAACAAAAGAATTATATCAATATTTGGAGAAAAAATCAGAGAAAATTTAATCCCTATTAATGAGAGTACCCAAATTGCTAATATTTCCGGTTTTGTTTTAAAGCCTGAATTTTCAAAAAAATCGAGGAGTAATCAGTTTATTTTTGTGAATAACAGATTTATTAAAAGTCAATTTATTAATCATTCAATTTCTACGTCATATGATGGTTTACTAAAAGATGGATATTACCCAGGATATTTTCTCTTTATAGAAATAGATCCTACCAGAATAGATGTTAATGTCCATCCAAATAAAACTGAAATAAAATTTGATGATGATCAAAATTTATATTCAATAATAAATTCCTCTGTTAAACATTGTCTTGGTATATACCAGGTTAGTCCTGTCCTTGACTTTGACAAGGATCCTTCAATGGATATCTCCTATGAACAAGTTAAGTCACAGCCAACTTCTCCTAGTATTGAGATTAATTCTGATTTTAACCCCTTTAAGGTTTTTAGTGAAAAGGAATCAAATAAAGTTATTGAAGATGACCTAGCTAACAATAATATATTAAACTTGGAGGTTGATAATAATCACGCTTTAAAGATTTTCCAGATTTTGAATAAATTTATTGTAAGTACTAACAAGTCATCTCTTATTATAATAAATCAAAATTTAGCTCATCAAAGAATATTGTATGAGTCTTTTTTAAAATCAATTTTTGAGAAGTCTGTTAATTCTCAAAAGTTAGTTTTTCCAATTGAGATAAGTTTAACAAAAAAACAATTATTACTATATAATAAAATTATCGATGAATTTAAATCAATTGGTTTTGATATAATTGTTAGGAATGAATTAATGCTTATTGAATCCATTCCATTTGGAATAGAAAAAAATAACGTAGAAGAAGTTATTGAAAATATTCTCAATGAGGACTTTAATACTTCTAATGATTTTAGTGCATCTGATTTCTTTGCAAAAAGACTTTCAAAAATTACTTCAATTAAATCGGGTCAAAAACTTAATTCAGATGAGCAGGAGTATATTGTAAATCATTTATTTTCATGTAAAGAACCTAATCTGTCACCTGATAATAAGCAAATATTTATTACTTTAAATAAAAACGATATAGAAAACAAATTTAATGGGTAGGGTAAGTGAAATAGTAAAACATTTAGTCATAATTAATGTGATTTTTTATGTTGCATCAATGGTTTTTGGAGAGTTGATGTATGATCTCTTTGCTATGCACTATCCAAAAAATTCGACTTTTTTTCTTTGGCAACCTCTTTCTCACATGTTCATGCATGGTGATACAACTCATATTTTATTTAATATGTTTGGTCTATGGATGTTTGGTACTCCATTAGAACAAATGTGGGGTAAGCAAAAATTTATTTTTTTCTATTTGTCTGCTGGTTTTGGTGCCGTTCTTATTCAAACTCTAGTATATCACTATGATGTTTTATCTGTAACACAATTATTAATTGATAATGGCTTAACAAAAAATGAGATAAATAGTTTTTTTGAAACAGGTAGACTAAATACCAGTCTAATACAGACATTAGGAGAAGCAAAGCTTGCTTCTGGAATTCAATCATATAAGGCAGTTATGGTGGGTGCATCTGGAGCTCTTTATGGAATACTAGTTGGATTTGCTATGTTATTTCCAAATGTTCAACTAATGCTTCTTTTTCCACCAATACCTATTAAAGCTAAATATTTAGTACCACTTCTAATTTTATTTGACCTTTTCTTTGGATTCACATCATATTCAGTTGGCCCAATCGCTCACTTTGCTCACATTGGTGGAGCAATTACTGGATTTATAATGATGTGGTACTGGAAAAAAAATCAGTTTAATAATAAAAGATGGAATTAGGGTTTAGATATTTTTTAAATCAGCCTTTTTTTAAAAAAATTATAATAATCAATATTATTATTTTTTTACTTCCACTTGTATTAAATACTTTTTTATTTCTGTTCAATTTAAAACAATTTAGCCTTATCAATTTCTTTGATCTTCACCCAGGAATAGGAGATATTATTAGAAGTCCTTGGACACTAATATCATATTCTTTTTTTCACATTGATTTTTTTCACATATTCTGGAATATGTTGATTTTCTATGTTGTTTGTAAACATTTTTTAAATTTTCTAACAAATAAAAAATTAATGGAAATATATCTTTTTGGTTCACTCATGGGAGGTCTATTCTTTGTGATTTCATATAATATTTTTCCAGTATTTAACAATGTTTTTTCGCCTTTGATAGGATCATCAGCTGCTGTTTACGCTTTACTTATTTTTGCTTGTTCATATATGCCAAACACTAGAGTGAACCTCATTTTTTTTGATATTAAATTGAAATATTTAGGTCTTTTCTATGTTTTATTGAGTTTAATTCAAATACCCTTTAGTAATGCTGGTGGAAATAT
>JADHME010000044.1 GCA_016780245.1 Flavobacteriaceae bacterium
ACAATGAAAACTGATGGTTGATTTGCATCTAGTGCGGTAACTTCTATTGGATCGTTAAATTGTTTAAAGAAAGTGCTAATTGCAAAAATTTGATTTCCTTCACCATATGATTCGTAACGAAGATCAAAATTGTTAATATAAGTTGGGTTAACATCAGGATTTCCAACAAAATATCTTTCTGTGATAGGATCATAAATTTGAGCTGAAGAAATTTCTTTAAATGTTGGCCTTGCTGTAGTTTTAGAGTAGGAAATTCTTAAATTTCTATCATCATTAATTGTCCTAATTATATTAATCGATGGATAAAAATCTCTAGTATCAATCAGCTTTTCATTATCAAACTTAATGGCTTCTATATTTTCTCCTGTGTATTTTACAATATAATTCTCAAATCTAACACCAATAGTCGATTTCCATTTATCAGATAACACTAGTTCTGAAGATATAAAACCAGCAAAAGTTTGTCCTGAAGATTCGTATTGATTTGTTCTTTGAAAATCTCCTTTAATATAAGAACCCTGGTTTGTATCTAAGTCATATATGAAATTAGGGGCTAAAATATTATTTGCATTCCCCCCCAAAATAGAACTTAATCCTCTGTAAGCAATTCTATAGTCATCAGTTTCAAAGTCCCTTTGTTTATATGTAAAAGATCCTCCCAATTTAATCTTTCCTTGCAAATTATCACTCTCTAGATTAATATTGTATTGAACTTTAGAGGAAATCGCATCTTCTTTCAAAGACCTCCACAATCTTGTAGGATTTTGAGTTGTATTTGGAGAAATTAATTTATTACCATTTGGTGCTATTTCAAAGACTGTCTTTTTAAAATCTTTATCATATACTCTAGCAATTGAGGGAGCAATTTTAATATCTAAAGAAGAGTTACCACCATTAAAAATATGCTGAGATGAAAAAGGTAGAGATAAAATATTTCTATCTGTGTAAGTCAAAATACTTGCATCACCATTATATGGATTTTCAATAAATTCTTTATAGTTTCCTTTTATCGCTCCAGATTCTCCTGATTTAATTGCTAGAAGATTCAACTTATATTTTGAATTAAGAGTTTTTAGTGATAAACCTAAAAGAGCACTACCTAGATTTTTAACCTGACCAAATTCTCCTGCCTGTTCACTGTATTGCTCTAAAGGTTTATTGATGTTTTCTTTTTCAACAGTACCGTTGAAAAAACTCTCATAATACTCATAATCTCTTTTTAAACTTAATGATGCAATATATCCAATAGATTTTGTGTCTGATAAATTAAATTGATTACTTGCAGTTGCACCTACACTATAGTTTAAAAAACTCTGAAATCTTGATGCATCCATTGTAGCTTCCAACTTTTGAGTTAGAAATCTTGTAAGAACGGATTGACCACTATTAAAAGTTTCAGGAAAAGGAATCTCTTGTTTTGATGATAATGGGTTATCAAAGTATCCATTATCAAATCCAAGAAAATTAAATGCATCATTTTCATTGCCAATAAAGTTATCATTCAAATTCATGTCAGGATTATATGAACCACTAATTGAAAAGCTGTATTCTGGTAGTACAGAAAAATCCTTAAGAACTACATCAACAATACCACCTGTGAAATCAGAGTTTAGATCAGCACTAGCAGATTTATTAATAAGAATATTATCAAGAAGATTTGTTGGAAAAATATCTAATTGTAACGTATTTTTATCTGGATCAAGTCCAGGAATTTCAAGCCCTCCTAAAAGTGTTTTTGAATATCTGTCTCCAAGACCTCGTACATATACAAATTTACCATCTTGAACTGAGACCCCAGGTACTCTTTTAATTGCTGATGCAAGATCACTATCCCCTGTCTTTTGAATAGATTGAGCAGATAACCCATCTATTAAATTAACTGCTCTTTTTTGAATTAATAAAACTGATGCTTCTGTATTATTTTTTGCAGTTGTCGTAACAATAACTTCATCTAGGCTGTTAGATGCAGGTAATAATGTAGTATTTAAAATAAATTCCTCATTTTGACCTACAACTATATCTGTTATTCTTTTGGTATCATAACCAACAAATGAAAATTCTAAAATATAAGTTCCAGCAACAACATTAATTGTATATGATCCTTCAAAATCTGTAGAAGTTCCGTCAATGAATTCTCCTTCATTTGATTGAAGCACAATATTTGCAAATGGTAAAAAATCATTGAATTCTCCATCAACAACTTTACCAGTTATTACAGATTGAGAAAAAATATAGTTTAATGGTATTATTAAAAGCGATAAAATTAAAGTTCTTTTCATTTTTGTTTTTTTTTATAAAAAAATGCCCGCTAAAAACGGGCATTTTAGATTACTCTTTTAGTTTATGGTTCTCAATCAACTATTGTTGAGTAAGCTTGTACCACATTGTCCACGACATTACTGATGTATCAGCACCAACTGTTCCTGTTGAAACTACTGATGCCCAAGCTGGAGCAACTCCAGTTGTGCTTTCTGTATTAGCAAGTATTGATGCTAAAGTACTAGTAGTTGCAAATTGAAAGTTTTTGAAAATTAGTTTATTAACTGCATTTTCTGTTGCGCTGGCATCATATGTGTCAGAGTCAATGCCCTCAATGGTTTGCCCATCCATTGTTGTATATAATACGTTTTCTGTAGTTCCTGTAGCATCTGATTTCCAGTGACCAAGCTGATCCGTTTTCTCAGTATTACCAGCAACTCCTATAAAGGTTACATTTTTAATAGTAAATTGACCATCTAATGCGTCAGTACTATCTTCTGTACCGTCAATTTCAAAAATATTATCACCAGAAGCTTTCATCTGAACAGCAACATTATCAATTGTACCTGCATAACCTTCATCTAAATCTACTGCATCATCACTTTGAGCCCATATAGTCAAATTTGTTACGTTAACAGTTCCACCAAATATTTCGATTCCATCATCATCACTTCCAACAATTTCAACATTAGTTACAGTAGTTCCTGAACCAACTCCACCTAAAGTTAAACCTTGTATTTCATCCCCGTTTCCTAATGCAGTACCACTATGTCTAATTGAAACATAATTTAGAGATCCAGATGAATCAGCATCTAATGAGCCTCCATATTTAGTCCATTCATACCCTGTTGCAATTCCTTCAATGTCGTCTTCACCACCATCTTCTCCGACTGTAGCTTGACCTAGCATTATTACACCACCCCATTTACCTGTATCAGTAGCAAACCTATTAGGACTAAGTCTATCAGTATTAGAATATGATAGCTGATCAGCTTTGTCTGTAAAGACTATTGGATTTGAAGCAGTACCATTAGCATATAAAGTACCTCCTTTAGCTATAACAAGTGCAGTAGCATCTACACCTTGACCATCTTCTGCTTTAACAATTGTTCCTTCCTCGATAGTAAGAACACCACCATTTCTCACAACTACTTTACCATTCATGATCCAAATTCTATCATTAGTCCATATCTGTGAATCATCGATAAAGAAGATTCCACCTCCACCTACTGTTTCAGTTTCTGGAACAGTAGTAGTAGGAACCTCAACTGTTACAGTTTCAGTTTCAGTCACAACTACAGTTTCAGTTACTGTAATTGTTTCATAAACTGTTTCTGGATCTTTTTCACACGAGATTAAAAAAAATCCTGAAGCAGCAATTAAAGAATAAATTTTATTTTTCATAATATATATTTTGTTGAATTTATGTTGAATCAAATGTATTTTTTTAAACAAGAGTTTTTATTATTAAAGGATTAATAAAACTTTTATTTAATGTTAATTTTTCTTGTCAAATGTTAACTTAGTATTATATACTTTACGATTTTAAATAACTCTTTTTTTGAAAAATTGCTCTTAAGTTATAAGCGTCAAAAAAATAATAGGATTAACTAATATTTGGATTTAAATAGAAAAAAGTTATAATTTCGCCTTAAAACTAAATTTTATGTCCAAGTTTGGTGAGCTTTTAGATGAAAAAAAACCTTTGCTTTTGGTTTTTTTTAGCGAGCTGGATGAAATATCAACATCACTTCATCCTGTTCTAAAAGATGTTGCTGCTGCGCTTGGTGATAAGGGTAAAGTAATTAAAATAAATACTGAAAAAAATATTAAACTATCAGAGGCATTAAGAGTTAAAGTTATTCCTACTTTAATGATTTACAAGTATGGTGAAATGGTATGGAGACAAAGTGGAGACCAAGATGCAAATACTCTGATAAATTTAATGAAAGACCAGCTTAACTAAGGAATGAATATTTTGTTGAATTTATGTTTGTTAATTAGTTAAGCTCTTTTTATTCTACAATATTTTTCAAAAGCTCATCAAGATTCTTTTTATAATTATCATATAACTCACTATTAAATAGTTCTATGCTATTTATGATCTTACTATAATTATTAATATCAGAAGTAATTCCTTCTATGTAGAAAATTTGTTCATCCTCATCTAGATTTGAAAAAACTGAAACTCTTCTAATTAAAAGATCTTCTATTTTATCAATAATCTTTTTTGAATATTCAACCTCATTAGACTTTACAAGAGAAACAATAAAATCAGATACTGACATATAATAGTCAAACTCACCATATATAAAGTTAAATTTCTCAGAACTAGAAATAAACCTTTTTATTTCTTCAACAGTTATTTCACTTGTGTCAAAAACTAACATAGTTTCTATAAGATTTCTATACCTTTCAATGTCAGATATTATCTCCTCACCAACATTGTATTGGTTAAAAATTTCAAGAGACGAATAATAATTTAATCTGTCAGAATATTTTAAAGAGATCTTTTTTACTACATCCTGTGCTTTTAAATCTTTGTCAATTTTATAATATCCATCTATGAAAGGAGTCCACAAACTATAGTAACCATAAAAATCAATTGGCATTTTTTCAAATGCAAGATCTATTATCTCTTCTGCTCTATCATATTGCTCTTCTAGAATTAGAGCCTCTGATAATCTTGATAAATTACTTCTAAATGAAATACTATTTTTTCTAGTCTCTGGGTCATGATAAATCTCAGTGCTTTCAGAGTTACCCCATGACCATTTTTTTACAATATCATACATTAGATCAGAATCAACTCTCCCCATTTCATACGGGTTACTTCTATCAATAGGTGTTCTAATTGGAACTAATTTATATACTAGGCCATCTAGTTGAAGATAATCTTTCATCCATATATATTCAGAATCCTCATAACTACCTCCGGTAAAATATATTGGCCTTTTCCAATCATTATTCGCAAGAATATCTAGCATTAAAATTTGATTTTTTGTTATAATAGATTCAGGCAGGTCAATATCAATATAATCAACTATAAGATCTTCATCTTCTTTATTTACAATTCCACTTCCTATTACATTCTCTTTATTAACAGGAAGTCTAATTTTATTTGTTGGATAAAAAACAGTTTCAAGCGCATTCTCTGGATAATCACTTGTATCACCTCCTGCTTGAGTTATTAAGTTCCTATATTTAGTTCTTGGATTATCGCTAGCAACCCAGTCAACAAAATCTCCTATATCCCATCTTACAGAATCAAGCAGATTCTCATATCTTATATAGTCTCTAATTCCAAAAGCATATGTTTCATGTTCCATTTGTGAAGGTATAGGACTACTTTCATATGCTCTTCTTTTCATCTGATCAATATACCAATCAGTTGCTAAAAGACTTGTATTGATAGTCCTTACATCAGTTCTAAATTCTTCAATCTCCTGCGCATACCAAAGAGCAAAAGTATCATTATCACCAATTGTGAAAATCATCGCATCTCTATCCTCATCAATTGATTGCAGATATGCTCTTGCTAGAGATTGTGCAGTATACCTATTTGATCTGTCATGATCATCCCAATTATTACTTGCCATTAAGAAAGGAACAGACAATAAACACAATGAGTAAATACCTCCTTGTAAAAGTCTACTATTATATTTTTTCAAATAGTATGAAATTGCTGCATAGCCCATACCTATCCAAATGGAGAAAACATAGAAAGATCCAACTAGAGCGTAATCTCTTTCTCTTGGCTCAAAAGGTCTTTCATTTAAATAAAACTTTAATGCAAGACCAGTAAACAAGAATAGTAGTAATAATGTCCAGAAGGATTTTATATCATACTTATAGCAGAACATTAGTCCAATAATTCCAAGTATTAGTGGTAGGAAAAAATAAGTATTTCTTGCTTTATTATTTTTCTGATCCTGATCTATTGAATCTTGATTCCCAATTCTTAACTCATCAATAAACTTAATACCACTTATCCAATTTCCATTCATTATTGAATAATCTCCTTGAATATCATTTTGTCTACCCGCAAAATTCCACATGAAATATCGCCAATACATGTAATTTATCTGATAGGAAAAAAGAAAACTTAGGTTATCAAAAAGGGTAGGTTTACTAATATTAAGATAAGGGCCTAAAGATCTAAAGAACTCATTGTAATCATCACCATCAACTTCACCTTGTAACTCTCTATTAAGAAACTCATTTACACTTTCGACAATTACCTGTTCATTTTTATACCTATCTAGAATCTCAAACTTTAAAGGATTAGTAAAGTTCATATAGTTTGCTGCATGATTAGAGCTCCATAACCTTGGAATCAAACCTCTATGTTTTGAATTTGAATTTATCTCAGAATCTTCCCAATAATTTACAACTTTATACCTTCCTGTAGTATAATCTCTTTCGTACTTAGGTTTTCCATCAACATATGGTTCTTTGTCGTCTTGGGGTGCATATATATCAGAGAACATTGGTCCATAAAAAAGATAAGTTTTTGGATATTGCTCTAGCCTGTAATATGCTAAAAGTGTTCGTGCATCGGATGGTGAATTCTCGTTGATTACAGTTTTGGCATTAGATCTTATCGGTATCATTAACCATGATGAAAACCCGATAAATACAAATAGTACACATAAAAAAAGAGTATTGAATTGAACCATTCCTTTCGATTTAGTATATGACAATCCCTTATAAAATATTACAATCATTAATAGACCGGCAATTATTGTTCCGGAGTTAAATGGTAACCCAAATGAGTTTACAAAGAAAACTTCTAGTTGACCAAAAATCGATAAAGTTGAGGGTAATAGGAGTTTAAATATAAACAGTAGTACTGATACAGATATTATGTTAGCTAATAAGAAACCCTTTAAAGAAACATCTTTATATTTTCTAAAATAGTATATCATTCCAATGGCCGGTATTGTTAGTATTGCCATAAAGTGAACGCCGAATGATAAACCAATTAAAAATGAAATTAGTAATAACCATTTATCACCTCTTTGATTTTCAAAGTCTTTATCCCATCTTAATCCAGCCCAAAAAGTTGAAGAGAGAAAAAGCATAGCTAATGCATATACCTCAGTTTCAACTGCGTTAAACCAGAAGCTATCAGAAAAAGTAAATGCTAATGCACCAATTGATGCACTTAAAATTATAGCCCATGAATTCTTGAATTCATTCTCCTTGAAAATTTTATTTAAAATCAAGGTTGTTGACCAGAATAAGAATAATATTACAAATGCACTAGATA
>JADHME010000045.1 GCA_016780245.1 Flavobacteriaceae bacterium
TAGTTTTGAAATTTTTCATAGTACAAATTTAAAATATAAAATGTTTAAAAGAAATCTAATTAAAGTTTATGTACTCCTGTGGTTTATTACAGGATGTAAAATTTCATATAAAACATATAAATTTGAAGATAGTCCAAATGTTGAAACTCCTGACTACAGTAAAAAAGAAAGCTGGGCAGTTATTCCAGGAAAAATTCCAAACTTAATTTCAGACTTCTACGATAAAAATTACGAAATGAAAGATGCAGATGTTTTTTTTATATATCCTACTTTGATTGATGGAAAAGATTTGAGGGCCTGGAATTCGAATATATGGGATCGACATATAAGAAATGATGTTTTAAATAGACCAGTAAAGTATCAAGCATCTGCTTGGATTGAGTCTGGAAACTTGTATGTTCCATATTACAGACAAGCTCATTTAAGAGTTTTTAATAAAAAATTTGAAGCTGATGGGAAAAAAGCTTTAGACCTAGCATATAATGATTTAAGAGATGCATTTATCTATTTTATTGAGAATTACAATAATGGCAGGCCATTTATTATTGCCTCTCATAGTCAAGGTACGTTGCATGCGAAAAGACTTATTTCGGAGTTTATTGATGGTAAAAAAATTCAAAAAAAGTTAATTGCTGCATACTTAGTTGGATGGAAAGTTGATCTAGACGAGTTTGATAATTTAAAACCTATGAGTTCTCCTGATGAAATTGGAGGTTATGTTGCTTGGAATACATACAAGATTAACAAATACCCAAGAAAAAATACCTACGAAGAATATTTCAGAGGAGGTGTAACATCAAACCCTATAACCTGGGATAAATCAACTGAGACTGACAAAAGTTTACACAAAGGACTCCTTTACAGAAACTTGAAGATTTTTCCAAAAAGTTTAAGTATTAAGGTTATCGACGGTATGGTTTGGTCGACAGTTCCAAACTTGCCAGGTAAACTTTTTTTTAGTGCAATCAAGGATTATCATTTTGCAGATATTAATTTGTTCTGGGTAGACATTCAGAAAAATGCTAAATTGAGAGTTAAGCAATGGTTTTTAAAAAATAATCATTAAATTTAAAGTTTAAAAAACTAAAATTAAAACTATGCCCTCAAAAAATAATTCAAGAAGAAAATTTATCAAAAACTCGGCTATTGCTTCATCTTTATTCATAGTTCCTAGACATGTATTAGGTGGAGAAGGTTTCACTGCACCAAGTGATAAAGTAAATATTGCTGGTGTAGGACTCCATGGTCAAGGTCAATTTGATGTTAGTAGAACAGCAGAAAGTAAATATGCAAATATCGTTGCATTGTGTGACGCTCATCCGAATGCAAATGGCGCTCTCGCAATAAGAAATAAGTTCCCTGACGCAGAGTTTTATATTGATTATAGAGAAATGATTGATAAGAATAAAGATATAGATGCTGTAATTGTAACTACACCTGATCATACACATGCTAATATTGCAGAGTTTGCAATGTTAAGAAATAAACATGTGTATGTACAAAAACCTCTAGCTCATAATGTTAAGGAGGCAAGATATTTAACTTTATTAGCAAAAAAACAAAAAGTTGTTACTCAGATGGGAAATCAAGGCTCGTCTAATCCTGATCAAAAAATTATTCAGAAATGGATTAAAGATGGTAAAATTGGAAAAGTTGATAGTGTTGATGGGTGGACGGATAGACCAGTATGGCCTCAAGGGAATAATTTATCTAATCCAGATAATTCAAAAAAACCTGAAGGAATGGATTGGGATTTATGGGTTGGTCCAGAAAAAAATAATGGTTATATACCAGGCCTTCACGCGTTTGATTGGAGAGGATATTGGGACTATGGAACAGGCTCACTCGGAGACATGGGATGTCACTTAATGGATGTTCCTATTAAAGCACTTGGCTTATATGATCCCTACAGTGTAGAGGCGAGTATCTCTAGGCTACCATATGTAAGGTCCTATACACCTGCTGATGTATCGAGCTCCTCTGTTCCAGCTAGCTCAATTGTAACATATAGATTTAATCCATCTAAATTAAATGACTCAAAGGTAAAATTTACTTGGATGGATGGTGGTTTAAGACCATCACAGCCTGAACAAATTAAAGAGGATATTGGTGTAGGGGGAATACTGATATATGGAGAAAAAGGTATTATATCATGTAATGATTATGGTACTAAAGCGAAGTTGTATATTGATGGTGAAGTAGTTGAAACAGGTCAGTTTGATGGAATACCATCAAATTCATTTAATCATTACACATCTTGGGTAGAAGCTATGGTAGACGGCTATGGCAGTGATAAACATAAAAATCTAAAATCGGGATTTGATGTTGCTGGCCCTATTTCTGAGGTTGTTCTTCTTGGTAACGTTGCTGTTAGAAGTGGATTGTTAAAAAGGTCACCAAGAAGCAATGTATTTATTGGGAGAAAAAGACTTGATTACGATAGTAAAAACATGGTTATTACAAACTTTGATCAAGCTAATCAATTTCTCACAAGAGAGTACAGAAAAGGTTGGGAACTTAATATTTAATTAATAATAGATATTTTAACTCTTCTATTTTTTTTCCTTACGCTTATAGGGCTGTTTGGATACTTTGGCGAAGCTTCACCGTATGCTCTTGTTTCTAGCCTATCATAATTGATTCCTTTACTGATAAGCGATTCTTTGACACTTTTTGATCTACTCTTTGAAAGAATCATATTATAATCAAATTCACCCTCAAAAGATGTGTAACCATCTATATAAATTTTAATATGTTGGTACTCTTTAAGTAATTCACTAAGATTAAGTAACTTGATTTTCTGATCTTCGTTTATAAAAAAGCTGTCAAAACCAAAGAAAATTTCTGAATTATTATTTAAAAAATTGGATAGAGAAATCGGAAGTTTAGGACATCCACCAAAATCGTTATCTCCCGCCTCATTTGGACAATTATCATTAATGTTAGGTATACCATCATTATCAAGATCAGGTAATTTACACCCTCCATTAGATTCTGATCCAAACTCATTTGGACAATTATCTAAATCATCTGTTACTCCGTCTCCATCAGTGTCAGGACATGGTTGACCATTAAGTCCAGAACTATTAGGGCATGGATCATTAGGATCAGATACCCCATCTCCATCACTATCAGGACACCCTCCCATAGATATAGAGCCAGGTAAATTTGGGCACTGATCATCTTCATCTTTTATACCATCTCCATCACTATCAGGACACCCATTAAATTCAATTAATCCAGGAAGATCTGGACAGTAATCTTTTTTATCAGGTACTCCATCTCCATCTGAATCTCCTTTTCCAAAATTAAACTTAATACCAACAACATGTTGAAGATTGCTATAGGCATTTTTTTCATCCAAAGATTTATAGCTTAAACCAGTGTTTAAGGCAATATTTTTTGAAAGTTGGAAGTTAATACCTGCTCCAAAAGATGGACCATAAGAAGTATTTAATGATCCAAATGAAACATCGCCTTCACCATAATTAGAGAGACCATAACCTGCAAAAAGATAAGGATCAGCATCTACTCCAAGTATTTTAGATTCACCAGGAAAAGTGTATTTAATTATTCCATCAATCGAATAATAATAGAGGTCTTGATTCGATATTCTGACGTCATTTTCAGAATAGTTAATACCAACTGAAAAGTTTTCAAATATATATCTAGATAAACTAAGTGATGGTAATTTATAGTTTGTGCTTTCAGAACTTTCAGCGTTGATAGAATTAAACCCTACACCAAATAACCATGGATTTTCTTCTGTTTGACTATAAATAGAAGAAGAAAAGCATAGAATTAATCCTAGTGCAGTTAAATGGTTTTTCATTAGCATTAAAATATGAAAAAATTTTGTTAATACATAAGTTTGAATTATAATTATGAAAATTTAAAATATGAGTAATAAAATTTCAGTTTTAGTTATTGGATGTGGAAATATGGGAGCTTCCCATGCTACTGCATATCACAATCATAATGGCTTTGAAATATGCGGACTGGTTTCAAGAGGAAAAAGTAAAGAGGGCTTAAATAGATCCTTAGGATCTAATTATCCTTTATTTTCTGACTTCAAAGAAGCAATTTTAAATACTAAACCTAATGCAGTATGTATATCTACATATCCAGATACGCATGAAGAAATTTCATTATTTGCCCTTGAAAATAACTGTCATATTTTTTTAGAAAAACCAATTGCAGCTGATTTAATTGGTTCTAGAAAAATTATTGAAAAAGCAGAGGAAAAAAACAAGAAGTTAGTTGTTGGCTATATATTAAGGCACCATCCTATATGGAAAGAGTTTATAAAAGAATCTAAGAAGCTCGGTAAGCCACTTGCAATGAGGATGAATCTAAATCAACAAAGTTCAGGAGAAACATGGGATGTTCATAAAAGTCTTCTTGCATCCTTAAGTCCTATTGTTGATTGTGGTGTTCACTATTTGGATGTTATGTGTCAGATGACAGAGTCAAAACCTTTAAGTGTTTCAGCTATTGGAGTAAGATTATCCGATGAAGTACCAAATGATAATTACAACTATGGCCAATTACAAATTAGATTTCAAGACGGATCCGTAGGATGGTATGAAGCTGGTTGGGGTCCAATGATTAGTGAGACGGCTTTTTTTGTTAAAGATGTAATTGGTCCTAAAGGTTCAGTTTCTATTGTGTCTGATGATGATGTATTCGAAAAAGATTCAGATAATTTAGAAAATCATACTAAAAACAATTGTTTAAAAATACATAGTTCTGAATTAGATGAAAATCATAAGTTCGTATCACCTAATAAAAAGATTATATATGATGAAGATCCATCTCATCAAGATTTGTGTGACAACGAACAAGAATTTTTCTATAATTCTATAGTTAATGATGAAGATCTAAAATCGCACATGGAAGATGCATATAAAAGTTTGCAGATTGCTCTTGCATGTGATGAAGCAGTAAAAAAATCTAATACTGTGTTCTTAGATTAAAATAACCTTTGTTTAATTTCCATTACAATAACAATAGCAAATATTAGTGCTAGTGTTCCTATAAATATTCCTCCTACACCCATTTTTTATTTTTTTCAAATTTACATTTTTTTAAATTAAATTATTTGTTTAATGTATTATTTATAAAGAGTACTATAATTATATATTATATTTAATATTTTTATTTAATTAATATTTAAAATAGCATTAATATTATTATTTTATTAATTTATAAATTAAAATATATTAATTATATTTGTTTTAATAATGTATAATTAATACAAGTATATATAATACAATGATTATTTCTTATTTTCAAACATCTAATAATTTAGAAGCTGAGAGCTTTTCTAAAAAAGAAAATGTATATGTTGATTTATGTTCAAGTGTAATTCCTTTTTCAAAGAGAGATAAGGGCTCATTATTATTTGCTTTAATTAAGCAGAAACAAATATCTAAAGTAATTGTTCCAAGTATATCAGTTCTTGGTAGAAATCAAATTGACGTTCTTAATACAATTGATTTTTTTATTCAAAATGATGTTTCTTTAATTTCCCAACTTGAAAGACTAGAGACAACTGATGATTATGGACGTATAAAGCCTGACACTATATTATTCCTTAATTTATTTAGATCACTTGCAAATATGGAATATCAAAATAGAGTTGAGTCTCATCGCTACGGTGTACAACAAGCTAAAGAATTAGGAAGATATAAGGGTGTAGGAGGAAGACAATTAGAATCAGTTGAGGAGTTTTTTGATAAACCTAAAAACATTAATATTCTAAGACATCTTAAACGTGGTGAAAGTATTAGAAGAACAGCAAAACTTGTTGGCTCTTCCACAGGTCTTGTTCAAAAAGTGAAGCGATGGGCAATAGATCATAATAAACTTGAGCTTTAGTAAATTATTATTCTTTTATTAACGTAAAAATCAATAGGTTTTTCTATATTAACTTTAATTAAATCAATTTATTATGAAAAAAATATTTATACTATTAACATTAGGACTTTTTATTTCATGTTCTAATGTGCAACATCCTGAATATCAGGCAAATGTTGAAATTACAAAAAAATGGATTGAAGTTTTTGAAACACAAAATTTTGATTTATTAACTGAAATTGTATCAGAAGATATAACTGCTACTGCTCCAATCTATGGTATGGGACAAATTGGTTATGATACATACATGAATGATATTGGTAAATTTTATACCGACAATTTTTCAAATGTAAAATTTAACAACCCAGTTTTTTTACCTGGAGTTGATAATGAAACCTTAGTTCCAAACGGTGGTGTAAGAATTTATGGAGAGTGGTCAGGGACAAGTAATGAATCTGGAAAAGATTTTTCTCTAATGGCATACCATTGGTTTGAATTTGAGGATGGTAAAATAATTTCTACTGGAGATTATTTTGATGCAACCGGCATGATGCTTGCTGTTGCTCCAGATCAGGAGTAATATCTTAAATTTTATAAATCTTAAAACCTTTTCATTGTAAAATGAAAAGGTTTTTTTATATAATTGAACCCATACTACCTCCATCAACTCTAATTGATGCGCCATTAGTCCCCGACGATAGTGTACTTGAGAAGTACAAAATTGTATTTGCAACCTCACCAACAGTTAGAAATCTTGAAATTAAAGAAGACTCTCTAACATCTTTAAAAAAGCTTTCTTCTACTTCCTCTTTTGTCTTGTTTTCTCTTTTTGCAGTTTCTGAGAGAAATTCTTTTGATCCTTCTGATAATGTAGATCCTGGCACTATAGTATTTACAGTAACATTAGATCCTTTTGTAAGCTTAGCCAAACCACTTGAAAATACACTTACAGAAGCTTTAGATACACTATAACTCAATAGGTCACCTGGAACAAGCGTGGAGCATTCAGATGAAATAAATATTATTCTTCCCCAATTTTTTTTAATCATTTTGGGAAGAAAATATTTAGATAATTTAACTCCGCTCATTAAATTGACCTTAAAATGATCGTACCAGTCTTCTTTTGTCTCATCACAAAAGTTTTTTCCTCTGAAGATTCCAACGTTGTTTATAAGGATATCAATATCATCCGGAATTTCATCTATAAGTTTTTCAACTTGAAAGTCATCTAAAAAGTCAGTAATTATTCCACTGGCATTTTTATTATTAAGCTTTGATAGAGCATCATCTACACTAGATTTTGTTCTCCCATTAATAATAACCAGGGCTCCTTCATCTAAAAATAACCTAGCTGTTTCATAGCCAATACCTTTAGTGGATCCTGAAATAAATACCTTTTTATTTTTTAAATTAAGATTCAATTTATCTTTTATTTTTTACCACTTATCTAGACCAAGAACCTTTCTCCCTAAAGGAGATAATTTAGCAGTTTCATACTTTTTTTGTTCCCAATTTCTTGGATCGCCAGGAAAGGCATAGCCCTCAGGTGCAATTCTATTCTTCCATGAATTAACCCTCCATTGAACAAGAGCATCATCATCTTCTTGAGCAGGCATCATTGAAATATATTGA
>JADHME010000009.1 GCA_016780245.1 Flavobacteriaceae bacterium
AACACCATATTCAACGTTTTAGAAATTATACCCTATAATTGATTTATATTTGTCAAATTATGAGCGGTATTAAAATAAATGGTGCAAAAAAAAGTTTTTTTAACATCAAACATGTGTCACAAAAGCTTATAGATTTTGCCAAGGAAGAGGGTTTTGAAATTGAAAGACTTGAGTATAACTTTGTTGATTCAGAAAAGATGTTTTCTTTAAATAAGGATTTTTTAAATCATGGCACAGATACTGATATAATTACCTTTGATTATTCTGAATCAAAAACAATAGTAGCAGAGGTTTTCATTTCAAATGAAATGATGATTAAAAACGCAAACGAAAACACCCAAAGCATTGAAAATGAGGCTCTTAGGCTTTTTTCTCATGGCTTGCTGCATTGCATGGGGTATAAGGACGTAACTAATGATGATAAGGCAAAAATGAGGATAAAAGAAGATGAGTTTATCTTTGCCGTTTCACGTGAAACATAAATGATGTTTGAATCTAAATATGATGTTATCGTTGTAGGGGGAGGTCATGCCGGAGCTGAAGCCGCTGCGGCATCGGCAAATCTTGGCTCAAAAACCCTTCTTGTAACAATGAACCTTCAAACAATTGGTCAAATGTCGTGTAACCCTGCGATGGGCGGTATTGCTAAAGGACAAATTGTTAGAGAAATTGATGCGCTTGGGGGGTACAGTGGAATCGTTTCGGATTTAACTTCTATTCAGTTCAAGATGCTAAACAAATCTAAAGGTCCAGCTATGTGGAGCCCAAGAGTTCAGTCTGATAGAGCACAGTTTGCCTTGAAGTGGAGGGAAATGCTAGAGAAGACCCCAAATCTTGACTTTTATCAGGACATGGTTGTTGGCTTAATAGTTAAAAACAATCAAATTAGGGGTGTTAAAACAGGCCTTGACATTGATATTTTCTCTAAAACGGTAATTTTAACCAACGGAACATTTCTAAATGGTCTAATTCATGTTGGAGAAAAAAATTTTGGAGGAGGAAGGGTTGGAGAGAAATCCTCTACAGGAATAACATCAGATCTTGAGTCGTACGGTTTTATTTCAGGCAGAATGAAAACTGGAACACCTCCAAGGGTTGACGGAAGATCTTTGGATTATTCGGTTATGGAAGAACAGCCGGGTGATGAAACCCCCTCAAAATTTAGCTTTCTTGAGGAAATCAAACCGATTGAAGATCAAACGAGTTGTCATATAACATATACAAATACAATCGTTCACGATATTATGGCTGAATCTTTTAACAGGTCTCCTATGTTTAATGGAAAAATTAGCAGTACAGGTCCAAGGTATTGCCCCTCTATTGAGGATAAAATTCATAGGTTTTCAGATAAAGAGCGTCATCAAATTTTTGTTGAGCCAGAAGGAAAAAACACTGTTGAGGTTTATGTAAACGGTTTCTCTACATCAATGCCAGAAGATGTTCAATATTCGGCAATAAAAAAAATACCAGGTTTTAAAAATGTAAAAATTTTTAGACCAGGCTATGCAATTGAGTACGATTATTTTCCACCAACTCAGTTAACATTAACACTTGAAACTAAAAGTATCGAGAATTTGTTTTTTGCAGGACAAATTAATGGAACTACTGGATACGAAGAAGCAGCAGCACAAGGTTTAATGGCTGGCATTAATGCTGCGGCAAAAGTTTTTTCAAAAGACTCTTTGGTTCTTACAAGAAGTGAAGCTTATATAGGTGTATTAATTGATGATTTAATAACAAAAGGAACAGAAGAACCATATAGAATGTTTACTTCTCGCGCTGAGTATAGAACTCTTTTAAGGCAAGATAATGCTGATATAAGGTTAACGGAAAAATCATTTAATATTGGACTGGCATCTAAAAATAGACTTAAAAGAATCCAGAACAAACAAGAAAAAGTTAAGTCCTATGTTGATTTCTTTGAAAAAACAAGCTATGAACTAGATGAGGTTAATCCATTATTAGAGTCAGTTGGCTATGAACCTGTTCCTCAAAAAGGTAAATTAGCCAAGATGTATGCTAGGCCTAATATTAAAAAGGACCATATGATCTCTTTACCCTCAGTTAAAGATTACATTGAAAAGAACTCTCTAGATATTGAAATTATCGAGCAAGCAGAAATTCAGATAAAGTATAGGGGGTACATTGAAAAAGAAAAAAACAATGCAGACAAGCTACAAAGATTGGAGGATATTAAAATCCCAAAAAACTTTGATTATGACTCTCTTGCATCATTATCTTTTGAGGCAAAAGAAAAATTAAACTCCATTAAACCAAGCACCTTATCCCAGGCCTCGAGAATTAGCGGTATTAATCCTAGTGATATTAGCGTTCTTCTGGTTAAGATGGGTCGATAATTGTTCCACGTGAAACAGATCTTTAAAAAAGACCATAAACTGTTTAAAGTAAAAGACTATATAAAGTCAGGTGATCTTTTTCAACTATATAAAGACAATAATTCTGGAATAGCTTGGACCTTTTTAGATAAGAATCATAACCATGAGTATTATTACTTGTCCGAAAAATATATTCCGCATAAAGAAAAAAAAGGTTTTTTTGGCTTTTTATATTTATTTGTTCAAAAGATCATGTTTAGATACAAATTAAAGAATCTAAAAAATCACATTAACAAAAACAAGACAGTTTTAGATTATGGTTCAGGAGATGGGAGGTTTGCCGAATATTTAAACCAACTACACATTAAAACAATGACCTACGATCCTCTTGTAAACAAATTAGATGAATCAGAGCCTTATAGTCATCAAACATCTGAAAATCAAGTAGATACACTAATGATGTGGCACGTACTTGAGCATATACCAGATTTAGATTCATCGATTAAAGCAATATATAATTCTATTAAAAACAAAGGATCTTTAGTAATTGCTGTACCAAACATCGATAGCTTTGACTCAAAGCACTACAAAGAGTGTTGGGCAGGCTTCGATGTCCCACGTCATCTCTATCATTTTAATCATGAAAGTTTAATTAACTTTATAGAAAAGCAAGGTTTTATTTATAATTATAGAAAACCATTAATTTTTGATTCTTTTTATGTTTCTATTTTATCAGAGAAAAACAGGAATAATCCATTTGGTATATTGATTGGATTGACTATAGGGTTATTATCAAACTTTTTCGCACTTTTTTCTACTAACTATTCCTCATCCTTCTACGTTTTTACTAAAGACTAAACCTCTTCTTTATTTATAAGTTTAGTAAGGATAATAGCAAAATTGGTGAACACTATTTTAGAATTTACATTTCTTGAAATTGAATAATGACAATCTTCTATTAATGATATTATTTCAATAAGATTAGAGCTGTGTACAAAAGGGGAAAGTTTATCAATTTTAAAATCTGTATTTGAAGAAAATGATCCCAAACTCTTGGAACTATAGCTTATCAACATGGCTTCTCTAATAAGATATGAGCAATAGCTTAAAAAATCTTTTTGCTGATCTCTAGAAATAGAGGCTAGTTTTTCAGACCATTTTGTAAGATCAAGAATTGCAGCTTTACTTTTTTTAGCTAAAAAGGCGAACCTTAAGCATTCAACAAAGTTGTTTTCGTGAGATATAGAATCAGACTCCTCATCCAAATAACTTATTGATCTCGCAACACTTCCTCTTGATGTATTTACAATTAAATTGTAGTCAACACCAGTAAAATTTTCTTTAATATAATTTGTGTGATCTACTTTATTTATTGGATTTAAGTTTGAAATTTGACAACGAGAAATTATAGTTGGGAGAATAGCCTGAATGTTTGACGTAATTAAAATAAAGTATGTATTAACAGGGGGTTCCTCTAGAATTTTTAAGAGCTTATTTGATGTTTGTGGCATCATAGTTTCAGCTCCCCAAAAAATAAAAACTTTGTTCCCTCCTAAGTATGATTTTAGTGAGGATTTTTTTTGCACCTTTTCAATTTCAGAGACTTTTATTGATCCTTGAGACACTGTATTTCCAATATAGCTAGACCATTTTTGATAATCACCAAAAGTGTTTTCTTTTAAAAACGATAACCATTCGGAATAAACATCTTCATCATCTTTTATTGAAGCAAAAGAAGGAAAAGAAAAATGAAGATCAGGATGATCATAAATATCACCTTGAAAAGAAGAGTCATTTTTTAGAAGAGATTTTGCAATTTCAATAGCTAAATTCAAACCACCATAACCATCTCTGTCAACTAAAATTTTTGACTGTGGAAAAGATTTGTTTGTGATAGAATTATAGATTTTTTCTTTTATACTATGTTGTCCTAAAATTCTATCTAAATTCATACTCAAATATATATCATATTATATCTTTGTCGACAAAATAATATTAACATGAATCTCTTACAAAATCATAAACTTAACAATAAGAAAGCTATAATTAGAGTCGACTTAAATGTTCCTTTAAATGAAAAAAAAGAGGTTACTGATTATACCAGAATTGAGGCTATAAAGGAGACGGTCAATTTTGTTATTGATAATGGAGGTTCATGTATTTTACTTTCTCATCTGGGAAGGCCTAAAGGAAAAGATGAGAACTTGTCACTTAAAAATATTTTAGGTCCTGTTTCAAAGACTTTAGGTAGACCTATTGTTTTTTTTCAAGACTGTATTGGAGAAGAAGCTGAAAAAGCAACAAAAAAACTACAACCAGGAGAAATTATCTTGATGGAAAACTTACGATTTTATAAAGAAGAGACGGGTGGAGATAATTTATTTGCAGAAAAACTATCAAGACTTGGAGATCTGTATATAAATGATGCATTTGGAACTTGTCATAGAGAGCACGCTTCTACTGCTGTAATTGCAAATTACTTTCCTAATGATAAATACGTTGGGAAATTATTACAAAAAGAACTTGAAGCAATTAGTCAAATTGCAGAACATGGAGAAAAACCAGTTCTTGCAATTTTAGGAGGTGCCAAGGTCTCCAGCAAACTAAATATTTTATATAATCTAATTAAAAAAGTAGATAAAATAATTATTGGTGGAGGAATGGCATATACGTTTATAGCTGCACAGGGAGGAAAAATAGGAGAGTCTTTGATTGAAGAGGATTTAATAGAAAATGCTAAAGAAATTCTAGAGATAGCAAAAAATTTAAACAAAGAAATTATTCTACCGGATGATATAAAAGCGACAACAGATTTTGACCAGAATGACTTGATTAAAACTTTTGATTCAAATAAAATAGAAAACGGTTGGATGGGCTTAGATATCGGTTCAAAAACTATTGAGAAATTTAATCAAGCAATTTTATCAAGTAAAACAATTTTTTGGAATGGCCCTGTAGGTGTTTTTGAAAAAGAGGCATTTTTAGAAGGGACTCGATCAATTTGTAATTCATTAAAAGAAGCCAAAACCCTTGGGACAAAGGTTATTGTTGGGGGTGGCGACTCAATCGCAGCACTTAAAAAACTTGGAAAAGAAGATTGGGTTAGCTATATTTCAACAGGAGGAGGAGCTCTTTTGGAAAGCTTGGAAGGTAAAATTCTTCCTGGAGTTAAAGCATTGCTTAATGAGAATTAAAACTTTTTATAAAACCATATTGATCCTTTTGATTTTTGGACTTTTAGGGGGCTGTAATTCTAATGGTTCAAATGCTTACGTTCCAGAATCAAGTGGAAATATTAATGCATTAACCGTGGTCATGCCTCAAGCTTTATGGAGCAAATCACTAGGAACTGATGTAAGAAATATATTAATGGAGCCCTATGAAGGCCTCCCTTTTGATGAACCAAAATATGATCTATATCATCTTGACCCATCTATTTTTACAGGGTTTGCTAGGAGTGGAAGAAATATAGTTTTTTTCAAGAAAGACACATCCAATCAAGGTTTTAGATTGATTAAAAATTTGTGGGCAAGACCTCAGATAGCAGGACTTATTACAGGAGAAGATGAAGAAGTTATGAAGTTTTATTTTGATGAGAATAAAGACCTTCTTTTAAGATCAATAAACGAGAATGAAAGATTAGAAAAGATCAGAAGAATGTCAAAAGCTTTAAATAAAGATAAAGAGCTATCAAATAGGTTTGGTATATCTATGACCTTTCCCGATGCATATAAAACTGTAAAAGACACAACTAATTTTGTATGGATTGAAAAGGAAGTTTACAAAGGACATCTAAACATCATAGCTTACACTTTGCCCTTAGATATAGATCTTAAGAAAATTGAAGAAAGAATTCCTGCAATAAGAGATTCAATTGGAAAAATTCATGTTCCCGGAAGAGTTCCGGGTTCTTACATGATAACAGAGAGAGCCTATTTGCCATATTATTATAAAACTACAGTCAATAATCTTGAAGCTATACTAACTAAAGGAACATGGGAAGTTCAAAACGACTTTATGGCAGGCCCTTATGTAAATTATATCATTAAAGACACTTTAAATAAAAGAAACATGGTGATTGAAGGGTTTTCCTTTGCACCCTCAGAGAGCAAGAGAGATTATATGTTTGAATTAAACACTATAATAACGACTATGAAGCTAGTAAATTAGAATACTATTCTTTTGTTTCTTCTTCTTCCTCTTTTGTAGCTTTTTTAAACTCCTTAATTCCACTTCCAAGTCCCCTCATAAGTTCAGGAATTTTTCTACCACCAAAAAGTAGAAGAACGACAATAATAATTAGAATAATTTGAGGTCCACCTATCATATTTGAAAATTTATGGAACTATGTTCCAAAAACAAATTTAAAGAATTATTTTTTGTAATATGAATTTATTAAACAGATAATAACTTCTGACTAACTATATATATATTTGCATTAATGCCAAAAAAGAAAAAAAACACCTTATTTGAAAAGCTTTCTTCAAGGTTTCATATCCTTTTAGTTAATGAAAAAACTCTTGAAAAGAAAAAACTTTTTTCTTCTTCAACCTCAAGTTTACTTGTTTCTTTATTATTTGCGTTTATTCTTTTGCTTTCAACATCTTTTTTGGTAATATATTTTACCCCTCTTAAAGAATACTTTAGAGGTTATACGAGTGTTGAATTAAGAGAAAATTCTTTAGAAAATTCTTTAAAATTGGACTCCCTTGAAACCCTTTATATAATGCAGTCTAGATATATAAATTCATTGAAGGATATGCTTGCAGGAAATATTTCCTTTGAAGATCTTAATCAAGATAGTATCAGAATTCAAAATAATGCAGTTGAGCTTGAGCTTATTAAACCAAATGAAGAAGATTCCTTGTTAAGGGCAATAGTTGAAGAAGAAGACAAATACAATGCTTTTGATATTTTAGGAGAAAGATTTACTACAGTTTTATTTCCACCTGTAAGTGGAGGGCTTTCTTCAGGCTTTGACCTAGAAAACAAACACTACGGTGTCGATATTGTTATGCCGCAGAATTCACCTGTTCATTCAATTAGTGAAGGAATTGTAGTTTTTTCTGAATGGACATCTGAAACAGGATATGTAATTATCATTGAACACTTAAACGGTCTTACCTCAATATATAAACATAACTCATCATTGGTCAAGTCTCAGGGGGAAAGAGTAGAAACTGGAGAAATCATTGCATTTACGGGAAATACGGGAGAGCTAACTACAGGGCCACATTTACATTTTGAGCTTTGGTATCAGGGTGAACCAGTTGACCCACAGAGTTATATTGAATTCTAGATGAAAACAATAATTGCAATTTTATATGCCCATCTTGTAAAAAGACGAAACAAAAAATGGATTGATAGTCCAATAAAATGGCAAACAAACACATTTAAAAAACTAATAAAAAATGGTGTAAAAACTGAGTTTGGAAAAAACCATGACTTTGAAAATATTCATTCTTATGAACAGTATAAAGAAAGGGTTCCTGTAAGAGACTATGAAGAGTTAAGGCCTTATATTGATAAAGTAGTTAATGGTGAAAAAGATATTTTATGGCCTGGCAAGCCATTATACTTTGCAAAAACAAGCGGAACTACTTCAGGAGCAAAATATATTCCTATTACAAAAGAGTCTATAAAAACACATATTAGATCTGCGCGAGATGCTTTGTTAAATTATTTCCTTAAAACAAAAAATTTCAAACCTCTAAATGGTAAGCATATGTTTCTGCAAGGGAGTCCAGAACTAGACAAAAAACAAGGAATATATCACGGAAGGCTTTCCGGAATTAGTGCTCATTATGTACCGAAGCTTTTTCTTCGTAACAGAAAACCATCGTGGACTACCAACTGTATTGAAGATTGGGAAGAAAAAGTAGAAGCTGTAATCCAAGAGACAGTTGGAGAGAAAATGACAATAATTGCGGGAATCCCATCTTGGGTGCAAATGTATTTTGAAAAAATTGTCTTAAAAGAAGGCAAAACAATTTGTCAAGTTTTTCCTGATCTTTCACTATATGTATATGGTGGGGTAAGCTATGAACCGTATCGACAAATTTTTGATAAACTATTTGGAAAGAGTATTGACACCTTGGCCACTTTTCCTGCCTCTGAAGGGTTTTTTGGTTATCAGGACCAGTTCAATAAAGATCAAACAGATCTTCTCCTACTGCTAAACAATGATATTTTCTATGAGTTTATAAAAGCAGAAGATTTTCTTAGTGGTAAGTATGACAGAGTATCTATAAAAGATGTAGAACTGGATGTAAATTATCTATTGATAATATCAACATCAGCAGGATTATGGTCATACAATATTGGAGATACAATCAAGTTTACATCAATAGACCCATACAGAATTATAGTTTCAGGAAGAATAAAACATTTTTTATCAGCTTTTGGGGAACATGTAATTTCTAAGGAGGTTGAGAAGGCAATGGAGGCAGCAACAAAACTTCATAATGTTGCAATTAGAGAATTTACAGTTGCGCCAAACATTAATACTATAGACATGCTTCCGCATCATGAATGGTATATAGAATTTGAGAATTTTCCAGAGGACATGTCGGCATTTACCAAATCGCTGGATAATGAAATGATAAATCAAAACATATATTACAAAGATCTAATTGATGGAAAAATACTAAAAAGCCTAGAAGTGATTTCTGTAGAAAGAGGAGGATTTAATAGCTACATGAAATCTGTTGGAAGACTTGGAGGACAAAACAAAGTACCTAGGCTATCTAATGACAGAAAAATTGCCGATAAATTAAAAACAATAAACGCTTGAAACAAAATATTACACTTAGTTACTCAGTAAATAGAAGTTTTGTTAAATCAGACATCTATATTTTTGAGGCACTAGGATATAATGTTCAAAGAATCTTGTCAAGGCCACATAAAAGCACCATATATTTTATATGGAATAGAACTAAAGAACTGCTAAAATCTTTATTGTATATACCTAATTCAAAAATTGTTGTTTCTTGGTTTAATGATTATCATGCCCTAATGCCAATCATTATATCCAAAATTTTTTTTAAAAAATCTGTTATTATTGTAGGAGGTTATGATGCGATTGTTGATTATGAAAACAAACACGGAGTATTTTACAAACATAACATACGATCTAAAATAGCAAGACTTAATTATAACTTGGCTTCCGAAATATGGGTAGTTCACAAATCACTTATCACAGGTTGTGATAAAGCAGCTAGTAAATTCAATGTTATTTCAGGGGTCGAAAATTTCATTCAAAATAAACCACTCAAAATAAAAGAAATAAACACAGGGTATGATTCAAGATTTTGGAATTATGACGAAACAATAAATAAATCAGGTATTTTAACTGTTGCATTTTTTTCTGATAAAAGAGTCATCAATATTAAAGGCTTAAGTAACTTTAATAAACTGGCCTCTTTGCTTCCTAATAAAGAATTTTTGATTGTAGGAGAATCTGGAATAAATATATCAGACTACATTAATCTAGAACCAAACGTTAAGGTCATAGGGGTTCAAAATAAATTTCAAATCAAGAGCTTATATCAAAAGTCAAAGTTTTATTTTCAGGGCTCAAGATTAGAGGGTTTGCCTAACTCATTATGTGAAGCAATGTTGTGTGGGTGTGTGCCAATAGGATCTAAAGTCTTTGGGATACCTGATGCTATTGGTTCAACAGGAATTTTATTTGATTTCGAAACAGACCTTGAGCAAGTAGCAGATTTCATTAATTCCAATATTGGAACAAAGGAATTCAAAAATGCTAGAAAAAGAATAAAGAAAAAATTTAATCTTGCTTCAAGAATTGAAAAAATAAAAGAAAATATTTGATTTGGAGATAGGTGTACTAGGATATATTGGTTCAAGAAACATTGGGGATTATATTCAAACCAAGGCAGTAATTGACATGATTCACCCAATTAATCATAAGGTTCTTGATAGAGAGGCGCTTAATAAATTTATGGGGCCTAAGCTAAAGACAATCATAAATGGCTGGTTTATGGAAAATCCTAAAAATTGGCCACCGAATAATAATATATCTCCATTATTTATTTCTTTTCATATTAATCCTTCAGCAGAGAGAGACCTGCTAAAACCAGAATCATTAAACTATCTAAAACAATATGAACCTATTGGATGTAGAGACACTTATACTCAAAACCTACTTCAAAAAAATGGGATTAAATCATATCATTCATCTTGTATAACAACAACTTTTAACCGAGATAAATACATTACTAATAAAACTCAGCCTGAAGGGGTTATTGTAATAGGGGCATTCGACAGACTAAATCCGTCAATTGACTTTAGCTCAATATACAGGTTGCTATTATCACTGATTAAATATCCAATACATAAACTTAAATATCTCTTAAAGAAACAATCTTTTGAAAATCACTTACGTAATCAAAATATAGTATTTAAGAGATACCAACAAATAACAAAAAGAAAAATTTCATCTCATAACCAAGGACTTAAGCTTGCTAACGACATGTTGAAAGAAATAGCTAAAAGTGAAATTATAATTACTTCCAGAATCCATGCTGCCTTACCTGCTTTAGCTATGGGTCTTAAGGTAATCTTTATTAATGAAGGATTAAGTCACAAGAATCATATAACAAGAACAGCAGATGTAAATAAATTTTTTATGACTGTAAGTTTAGAAGAATTTTTTATGACTAATTTAGAGACCATACAAAAAAGGACTGACCATAAAGTATACTTCAAGAAAATCAAGGAAACAATAACTAAATTTATGAATGAATGAATGTTTTGGTTTTAGGCTCAGGAGGTAGAGAGCACGCGATAATCACAAGTTTTACAAATAGTAAATTAGTAAATAAAATTTATGCTCTTCCAGGTAATGGGGGAACCGGTACAATTGCTACAAATATTCAAGGTGACGTAAATGACTTTAAAAAAATTAAAGAAGAAGTAATTAATAACAATATCTCTTTGGTCTTTGTCGGACCAGAGGACCCGATTGTAAACGGTATATATGATTTTTTTAAATCAGACAATTATTTAAAAAATATTAAAATTATTGCACCAAGCAAACTTGCAGGACAACTTGAGGGGAGTAAAGAATTTGCAAAAAAATTTATGGAGAGGTACAATATACCCACCGCTAAACATGGAACTTTTACGAAAGACAATATTGATCAATCTGATGCTTTTTTGGAAAACATGAACCCGCCATATGTTCTAAAAGCTGATGGTCTTGCAGCTGGTAAAGGAGTTTTAATTATTGATAATCTTCAGAATGCAAAAGACGAACTAAGAAGTATGATTTTAGACAAAAAATTTGGTGATTCATCATCAAAAGTTGTTATAGAGGAGTTTTTAGACGGAATAGAGTTGTCATGTTTTGTTCTTACTGACGGCATGAACTATAAAACACTTCCATTTGCTAAAGATTATAAAAAAATTGGAGAGGGAGACACTGGTTTAAACACTGGTGGAATGGGTGCAATATCCCCTATTCCTTTTTTAGATAATAAGTTTTTAGAAAAAATTGAAGAAAGAATTATAAAACCTACAATCCATGGAATAAAAAAAGAAAACATGGAATATATGGGAGTTGTTTTTATTGGGTTAATTAAAGTTGGCAAAGATCCTTATGTAATAGAATATAATGTCAGAATGGGTGACCCTGAAACTGAAGTTGTTTTTCCAAGAATAAAAAATGATCTTTTGGATCTTTTTAATTCAATGGGTTCAACTGAGTTTGAAGATATAAAATTACAAATTGATGACAGACATGCTGCTACAATAATTATGGTATCAGGCGGATACCCTCTGGATTATGAAAAAAATAAAATAATTTCAGGTTTAACCGAAGAAACAGACTCCATAATTTTTCACGCTGGAACAAAAAAAGTTGACGATAATTTTTTAACTAATGGAGGAAGGGTTATCGCTGTAACATCTCTTTCGGAAAACTATAAGGATGCAGTAAAATCATCTTATGATCAGATAAAAAAAATAAGCTTTGACCAAGCTTACTTCAGACAAGACATAGGTTTTGATTTATAGAAAAGAATGAGAAGTAACATCCTTATCTTCTTCTCCATTGTCATCGAACTCTTTTAACTTTTTAATCCAGTATGCAGCTCCAATTATACCAATCAATATAAATGTCCAAGTCACAATATTTGCTATATACCAATTATCATATTGAATAGTTCTCAATAAATCAAAAGGGAAGAAAAGAATTTCTTCAAAAAGCCAAGCTACGGAATAAAAAAAGTCTTTTACCATAATTAAATTATTACTCAAAATTAATACATTGAAATATGTTTGCAAAGACATTTGAAAAATTTTCTTACACTTCAGTCGGTATATCTACAGTTCTTCTTTTAGGAATTTCATATTACTATACAACTCTAGATATAAATTGGTCATTATTTGAATCAAAAATTATTAATGGAATATTAATTTTCGGAGCATTAATGTTATCCAATTATGCTACAGACACAGTTACAAGAGAACTAACAATAGAAAGGTCAAATAGAAATGCATACCATCTATTATTGTATCCATTAGTTGTTATGTGTTATCCAGTTGAGTCTATTGACATGCGATTTATTATATCATCAGCAGCCATATGGGCAGCGTGGAGAAATGTGAGAATATTTTTTGAACTTACAAATACAATAAAAAAAAGTAAAAGATTATTTGACGCCTCTGTACTTCTTAGTTTCTCTTCATTTATAATTGTTGAAAACCTACTCATTTTTGTATACCCCTTGCTGGCTTTAATTACTTCAAACATTAAGAGCGATTTTAAACATTATATAATAATTTTTATGACCCCAATTATTATTTTGCCATCAGGATATGTGCTTTTAACTTTTTTATCTTTAGAAAGTTACTTATTCAGCTCATACTTTTTTGGAGATCAACTTCAAATGCTAGATGAGTTTAAATTTATTCTGCCGACTTCTTACATCCCAGTATCAATTGTCTTTGTATTATATATCATTTCAGTTATAATTAAATTCTACAGAACAGCTGGCTTACAAAGAAGAATTCTAGATTTTGTGGGTATTGCTTTCTTTTTGTTAACTTCTTACTTTTTTGCTATGAATCAGGAACTCAGCGGTTCAGAGTTTCATTATCTATCTCTCATACTAGTTTATTTTATATCTCAAATTTTTGTAAAAAAAATTAAGAGTTCATATGTAAACTTTATCTTTATAGTCTTAATTGCATCAATAGTAACGTTTAACTTTTTAATATGACAAAAACCGCAATAAGCTCTCTTGCTATAAAAGTATTTGAAAAATCTGTAGATGATTATCACGTATACGATGACATAAACAGGTCAGCTTCTAATCCATATGACAAAAAAGATTTTGAACACTTGCTATATGAAAAGAATTGGATTGATACTGTCCAGTGGCATTATGAAGACATTATAAGAGATCCTGATATAGACCCAAACGAAGGTATGAGTCTTAAAAGACTTATCGATAGTTCCAACCAAAACAGAACAGAGATGGTAGAATATATCGATTCTTATTTTTTAAAACTATATTCTAATGTTAGTCCAAAACCTGATGCTAAGGTAAACACAGAAAGTCCTGCATGGGCCCTTGATAGACTCTCGATATTAATTCTGAAAATATATCATATGAAAGAAGAATCTTTGAGAAAAGATGTAAGTGAGCAACACAGAAACGCATGTAATGAAAAACTACAAGTTCTTCTTGAACAACAAAAAGATTTGTCAGAATCCATAGATCAATTGCTCGAAGATTTGTCAAGAGGTGAAAAGAAAATGAAGGCTTATAAGCAAATGAAAATGTATAATGACGAAACTTTAAACCCAGTTTTGTATAAAAAAGATGAATAAAAAAAGTGATAGACCAATTTTGGTTTATAGATTTTCTTCACTAGGTGATATAGCAATGACAGTACCGGTGTTAAGATCATTTTTCAATTCATATCCTAATCAAAAAATTGTTTTTGTCTCAAGACCATACGTTTCACCGTTATTTGAAGAATTTGACAACTTAGAATTTATACCTATTGATTTAAATAATAATTATAAAGGACTTGGGGGACTATTTAGTCTTTTTAGCAAACTCTATGGAAAAAGAGTAAGAGCAGTGGTTGACCTTCATGGTGTTTTAAGGACAAAAATTTTAAATATACTTTTTAGATTAACATTTACAAAAGTTAAGTCAATAGACAAGGGTAGGGCTGAGAGAAAAAAATTGATCAGAAAAAAAAATAAAATTTTTAAACCTTTGACCCAAGTTCACTATAAATACTCTGATGTTTTTAGAGGAATTGGCTTCCCAGTTGATTTGAGCAATCACGAGTATCCAATAAAACCCTTTTTACATCAAGAGAGT
The DNA here is from genome assembly GCA_016780245.1 of Flavobacteriaceae bacterium. GTDB lineage: Bacteria > Bacteroidota > Bacteroidia > Flavobacteriales > Flavobacteriaceae > Marisimplicoccus. The sequence goes on from JADHME010000009.1 coordinate 14,702, forward strand.
ATAGAACAAGAAATATTATCAAAAAACCCTAATAAAAAAATAATTGGTATTGCTCCTTTTGCAGCTCATCAAGGAAAAAATTATCCTTTGGACTTGATGCAAAAGGTAATCGCATATCTTCAGAAAGATTATATAATCTATTTATTCGGTGGCGGAAATGATAACTTAAAACAGCTTAACATATGGGAAAATGTATATGACAATGTAATTCACCTATCGAATAAACTTAACCTTGAGCAACAAATTAATATAATTAATTATTTAGACTTAATGATATCTATGGATTCTGCAAATGGACATCTTGCAGCAAATTATAATATTCCAGTTTTAACATTGTGGGGAATGACTCATCCGTTTTGTGGATTTAACCCATTTGATCAACCGCAAGAAAATTCAATTACTATAGATAGGAATCACTATCCTTATATTCCAACTTCAATTTTTGGTAATAAAATACCAAAAGGTTATGAAAATGCTTTTAGAACAATTGATCCAAAAGTAGTTATTGAAAAGGCGTTAGACATTTTATCTAAAACTACACTTCGTCATAGTTAACCTCAACCTCATCTGATGTGGGTCGAGCTTGACAAGAAAGGATATATCCATCTTCAACTTCATCATCAGTCAAAATCTGGTTATTATCCATTTTTACAGATCCTTTATTAAGCTTTGCAAGACAAGCACTACATATACCCCCTTGACATGAGTATGGAGCATCAATATCATTTTCAAGAGCAAGTTCTAATATTGTTTTGTCATCTTGCATCTCAAGCTTATACTCAATATCATCACAGATAATTTTAACTTTTTTTGACATATCCATATTTTTGTTAGCGCAATAATAATAATAAATTCGATATTTATTTCAAATAAATATTGTAATTTACCCACCCAATTTTTAATAAATGAAAAATTATAACAATTCGGCAAGCTGCTGTATTCTAGAAAAAGACAGTTCTTTTAAAGGAGAGTTCAAGTCTGAATGTGACTTTAGGGTAGACGGTAACTTTGAAGGGTCAATTGAAACAAATGGAAAAGTTGTAATAGGTAAAAACGGACGCATTGAGGGGACTGTAGTATGCTCTTCTGCTGATATTGAAGGTGCTATAAATGGAACTATTCATGTAAAAGACTTATTATCAATACGATCAACAGGAGAAGTTAAAGGAGATGTTGTTATGTCTAAACTAGTTGTAGAGTCTGGAGCTATTTTCAATGCTAAATCTTCAATGAAAGATGAAAATGCAGAAGATTCGTCTATAAAGAACATATCAAACTTCAACGAAACTCGTGAAAAAACAGCCTAAACTCTGGATAATTCTTTCAGGTTTAGTTTTTCAAATTGCAGCCGTAATGTACCTTTTAATTAGAGCCGGAACATGGGCTGATTCATATTTTCAAAATCAATCTAATCATTACACTTTGGGGCTATCAATCATAGGTGTAATTCTTATAATTTTTTTGATTCTTTCACAGACAAAAAATTTAAAATAACTTTTTAAATTTTGACCTCAAATGATTTTATAAATATGTATTTATATCTTACATTTGTCGCGCAAAACTTAATCTACTTAGTTTAAGCATGGTATACAAAATAAGCAGATCTTTTTTTCTATCATTAATGCTAGTTTATGCGTCTTTTAGTTACGCTTTAGAAGAAGAAAAAGAACAGACTCTGCAAGAAGAAATTACTGAGTATATCTACCATCATGTTCAAGATTCACATGACTTTTCTCTTTTTTCTACAAAGGATAAGAAAACTGGAGAAAAGAAATACTATGGGTTTCCTTTACCAGTAATCCTTATAGATGATGGGATAAAATTTTTTATGTCATCAAAACTAGACCATGGGAAAAAAGTTGTTGAGTCTTCAGGAAAATATTATAAGCTTTACCATAGCAAGATATATGAAACTGATTCAGAGGGATATATTTCTTATGATGAAAATGGGAAGGTAACAAATGCAAGACCTCTAGACCTTTCAATTACTAAAAGTGTTTTTTCTATACTATTAGTGTCAATACTTATGTTCTATTTATTTAGATCACTTGCAAGGTCATATAATGATAACAATCAAATTGCTAAAGGTGTTGGAAGATTTTTTGAGCCAATTGTTATTTATATTAGAGATGAAATTGCAATACCGAGTATAGGAGAAGAGAAGCATAAAAAGTATATGTCTTTTTTACTTACCCTCTTCTTTTTTATTTGGTTTTTAAATCTTTTAGGATTAAGTCCTCTGGGAGTTAATGCTACTGGAAACATAGCAGTAACATTTGGATTAGCACTTGTTACGTTTCTAATTACAAATCTTACTGCAAATAAAACTTATTGGAAACATATTTTTTGGATGCCAGGTGTTCCAGTATGGTTAAAACCACTTTTGGCTCCTATTGAACTTCTGGGTGTACTTATAAAGCCTTTTTCTCTAATGATAAGGTTATATGCAAATATACTTGCAGGTCATATTGTATTATATAGCTTAATCGGCCTAATATTTATTTTTAAAAATTGGGTTGGATCAAGTCTATCACTTGTCCTAGTGTTCTTCATTTCGATTATCGAAGTACTGGTTGCATTATTGCAAGCGTATATTTTTACGCTTCTCTCTGCCTTGTATTTTGGTTTTGCAGTACAAGAGGACGATCATTAATTAAACTAAATGTATAACTTAAATTTATAAAAATGGAAATACCAAAAATAGTCGGAGCAGGACTAGTAATTATCGGAACAGGAATCGGGATCGGTCTTATCGGTCGTGGTGCAATGGATGCAATTGGTAGACAGCCTGATGCATCAAATAAAATTCTTGTAGCTGCTATTGTAATTGCGGCTCTTGTTGAGGGAATTGCTTTTGCTGCATTGTTTGCTGTTAACTAATAAAACCAACTTATGGAAAAGTTAATAAGCGAATTTTCTTCTGGTCTTTTTTTCTGGCAGACAATAATATTTGTCACACTAATTTTCTTATTAAGAAAATATGCGTGGAAACCTATATTGGATACTGTTAACGAGAGAGAAAAATCCATAAGAGACTCTCTAAACTCTGCTAAGCAGGCTAAAAAGGAGATGGAGAATCTTCAAGCAGAGAACAAAAAGATTCTTCAAGAAGCAAGAGCTGAAAGTGATGCTATGATAAATCAGGCAAAACAGACAGGTAAAGAACTTGTTGAAAAGGCAAAATCTGATGCAAGATCTGAGGCAGAAAACATTTTAGCACAGGCGAGATCTTCGATTGAAAATGAGAAAAGAGCAGCGATGAATGAAATTAAAAATCAAGTTGCCGATCTTTCAATTGACATTGCCTCTAAAGTTCTAGAGCAAGAGCTTGATAAAGATAAAAATCATCAAGAATACATTGATAAGCTCTTAAATGAAAAAAAGTTTAATTAAATAATATGACTATAGGAACAACATCTAAAAGATATGCTAAAGCTTTGATCCTTCATGCAATTGGTCAAGGTAAACTCGATACGTTGTTCGAAGAAATATTATCCTTATCAAACATTTTAGAAGAGTCCGAGGAATTAAGAGACTTTATATCAAATCCTACAATTTCAAAGGATCTTAAAAAATCTTTACTTGACGATATAATTGGTAATTCTTTGCCTAATATTTCAATTTTATTTAATCTACTATCAACAAATAACAGAATAGATATAATTCTTAGTGTATGTTCTGCTTTTGTCAAGCTTTACTACGACCACAAAAACATAATCGAGGTTAAAGTAACAACTCCAATCGAAATTTCAGATGAAGTTGAATCAACAATTAAGGAGTATCTCTCGTCAATCAAAAACGGTGAAATTAAATTGACAAAAAAGAAAGATGAAAGCTTGATCGCAGGTTTTACTCTTGACTTTGACAATACTAGATTAGACGCAAGTATTAGAAAAAGACTGAACATGATGAAAAAGCAACTTAAAACAAATTAAATAATAAAAAATGCAAAAAATTAAACCAGCTGAGGTATCAGCATTATTAAAAAAACAATTAGAGTCAGCAGACATTCAATCTTCTTTTGATGAAATTGGAACTGTACTTGAAGTAGGTGATGGAATAGCTAGGGTTTATGGTCTTACAAACGCCCAATATGGAGAGCTTGTCGCTTTTGAAAATGGTCTACAAGGTATGGTATTAAATCTTGAAGAAGATCATGTTGGGGTTGTATTATTTGGACCTTCAAAAGAAATCAAAGAAGGGGATAATGTTAAGCGTACGAATCAAATTGCATCAATTAAGGTTGGAGAAGGAATATTAGGAAGAGTTGTTGATACACTTGGAAATCCTATAGACGGTAAAGGCCCTATCGAAGGAGAGTTGTTTGATATGCCTATTGAAAGAAAAGCACCAGGTGTTATATATCGTCAGCCAGTAAATGAGCCTTTACAAACGGGAATAAAATCAATTGATGCTATGATCCCAATTGGGAGAGGTCAAAGAGAATTAGTTATAGGTGATAGACAGACAGGTAAAACAACTGTTTGTATTGATACAATCTTAAATCAAAAAGAGTTTTATGATGCAGGAGAGCCTGTTTTTTGTATTTATGTAGCGATTGGGCAAAAAGCATCAACTGTAGCAGCAATCGCTAAAACACTAGAAGATAAAGGAGCACTTGCTTATACAGTAATTGTTGCAGCTAATGCATCAGACCCCGCTCCAATGCAAGTTTTTGCTCCATTTTCAGGAGCTTGTATAGGGGAATATTTTAGAGACACAGGAAGGCCTGCACTAATTATATACGACGATTTATCTAAACAGGCAGTAGCATACAGAGAGGTATCATTACTTCTTAGAAGACCTCCTGGAAGAGAGGCTTATCCTGGAGACGTTTTTTATCTCCACTCAAGATTATTAGAGAGGTCAGCCAAAGTTGTGAATGATGATAAGGTAGCGAGTGGAATGAATGATTTACCAGAGTCATTAATATCAAAAGTTAAAGGAGGAGGATCATTAACTGCATTACCAATAATTGAAACACAAGCTGGAGATGTATCAGCGTATATTCCAACAAATGTAATTTCAATTACTGATGGTCAAATATTTTTGGAGTCGGACTTATTTAACTCAGGTGTAAGACCTGCAATTAACGTTGGAATATCTGTATCAAGAGTTGGAGGTTCTGCTCAAATTAAATCAATGAAAAAGGTTGCAGGTACATTAAAATTAGACCAAGCACAATATAGAGAACTTGAAGCATTTTCTAAGTTTGGTTCAGATCTAGATGCAGCAACTTTAAACGTTATTGAAAAAGGTAGAAGAAATGTTGAAATCCTTAAACAAAATCAGAATGATCCATTCCAAGTGGAAGACCAAGTAGCAATAATCTATGCAGGATCTCAAAACCTTCTTAAAGATGTGCCTGTTGAAAAAGTCAAGGCTTTTGAAGAGACATTTCTACAAGAACTTAGAAAAAATCACAAGAAACTTTTAAGTGAATTAAAAGCTGGAAAGATATCTGATCAAGAAACTGATGAGATTAAAAAAGTTGCTGAAAAAATTGCAAAATCTTTTTAAATAATGTCTGGATTAAAAGAGATAAGAAATAGAATTAGTTCTGTATCCTCAACGATGCAGATTACCAATGCTATGAAAATGGTTTCTGCAGCTAAATTGAAGAAGGCTCAAGACTCAATTTCTGCTACTCTTCCATATTCTAATAAGCTTTCCGAGCTTATAAAAAATATTTCTGCCTCTACAGACTCCGATGACACTAACCCCTTATTTGAGAAAAGAGAGTCAAAGAATTTACTAATCATTGCCATAACATCCAATAAAGGTTTGTGTGGAGGATTTAATTCTAATATTATAAAAGAAGTAAATAATATTAAAACAACCAGTGCATCTAAAAGAGTAGATTTATTAACTATTGGAAAAAAAGGCGATGACATTCTTTCAAAGAAGTTTGAGGTTATTAGCTCACATAATGATGTTTATGATAATTTTAATTATAATAACATCAAGGAAATTGCTGAAACAGTAATGCAGAAATTTTCTGACAAGGCATATGATGAAGTTACCCTTGTTTACAATCATTTTAAAAATGCAGCAACTCAAATAGTAACTAAAGAACAATATCTTCCAATTGAAGAGAGTGCTGATGAAAATAATTCTGTATCGGGAGATTATATCTTTGAACCCAATAGGGCTAAAATCTTAAATGAATTAATTCCAAAATCATTATCTATCCAGCTTTTCAAGGCAATCTCAGATTCTATTGCAGGAGAGCATGGGGCAAGGATGACTGCGATGCACAAAGCTACTGATAATGCATCTGAGTTAAGAGATCAGCTTAAGTTAACTTACAATAAAGCTAGGCAGACAGCAATTACAAATGAAATCCTCGAAATTGTAGGAGGTGCAGAAGCTCTAAACTCTTAAGTTAATCCAACAGTATAAACTTTTGTATTTTTGAGAATAAATTAAGTAAATGAAAATATTTATTCCAATGGCTGGAAAGGGGACAAGGCTAAGACCTTTTACACTAACATGCCCTAAGCCTCTTATAAACGTTTTAGATAAGCCTATTGTTGAACACTTAATTGATCAAATTACTTCTAAGGTTAAAAGTAATATTGACGAGATAGTTTATATACTCGGCGATGAATCATATTTTAATGCTGAAGTGGTAAATTCCCTCAATATAATCTCAGAGAAATATAATGCAAAAACCAAAATTTATAGGCAACTTGAACAGCTAGGAACAGGTCATGCAATAATGTGTGCAGAAGAATCTTTATCAGGTCCATCAATAATTGCATATGCTGATACTATGATTCAAGGTAATATAGAAATTGATACACAGGTTGATGGAATAATTTGGGTTAAGAAAGTTGATAATCCCTCAGCATATGGTGTTGTCAATATTGACAATGAAAATAAAATTACAGAGCTAATAGAAAAACCAGCTGAATTTATTTCAGATTTAGCAGTAGTAGGGATTTATTATTTTAAGGAAGCTGCAAATCTAAGAGGATATTTAAGAAAACATTTATCAGAAAAGTTAAGCACAGGAAAAGAGTACCTCCTTAATTATGGAATTGAAAAAATGATAAAAAATGGGGATAGTCTCGTTCCTAAAGAGATTGATATATGGATGGACTGTGGAACCCCTGAACTATTGCTTAATTCAACCAAGATAATCATGGATACATACCATGATAATGTTGATGAGAATAGAGTATTTGATAAAGAAGTAATAATCAAGCCCCCTGTATTTATTGGTAAAAATGTGAAAATTCAAAATTCAACTATTGGACCTTATGTAAGCATTGGAGATAATAGTAAGATTGAAAATACTAATATCAATAATTCTATAATTTTTAACAGTGTAGAAATAAATAATTCTGACATAGACAAATCTATCATAGGTTCAAACTCTAAATTTGAAGGTTCTGGTTCAGAAATATTTTTGGGAGATAATTCAAAATCAATAAATAATGAAGTGTAAGGAAATCAAGCTATTTATAGTTTTTGTTTTTTTGTTTATTCAAGCCTGTTCAACAAACAAACAGATTTCAAGTAGTGTTCCCCTTGATATTATTGAAACTAGTGAAATAATTAAAAATACAAAAAGGGCAGAAGTTAAATTTGATAATCTACGCAATAGGGTTAAAGTTGATTATAATGATGGAAAATCTATTCAAACAGTAATCCTAAGTTTAAGAGCCAGTGAAGATGAAAATCTATGGATCAGCGCATCTATGATTGTGCCCATTGCAAAAGTTTTTATAACTAATGAAAGGGTAGTTTTTTATGAAAAATTTCAAAAAACTTACATTAATCAAGAGATTGATAAAATAATGCGAGCTTTAGGTATAAAGAGACCTGTTGAGTTACTCCAAAATTTACTTTTTGGCAGACCGTTATCAGATATTACTAAAGGAGATTGGGATAGAATAGAAAACTCAAATTATTATGTTCTTCAATCAAAATCTGGAATTCAAAATACGGTTTTCATTAATCCTGAATCTTTTCAGCTCCAACAACAAAGGGTATATTTACCACTAATTTCATCTCTTTTAACAATTGACTATGGGAATTTTAAAAGCATTGATGAAAATTTAGTACCAACATCTGTAAGAGTTACCTCAATGAAAGGAAGTGATGTTATTTCAATAAATCTTGAATACTCTCAATATGATTTTCCAGATAATTTAACTTTTCCAATGGATATACCAGAGGGATATAAACTTAAAACTCTTGATGAGATTATTAAATAAAATATATCTTTTATTATTTATTTCCTTATCACTTGGACTAAAAGCCCAAAATTATCAAGAAAGACAAAAACAACTAGAGGCACAAAAAATATCAATTAAAAAAGAAATCCAGCAAATCAATAATTTGATTAATGATTCAAGAAAAAAATCAAGAGGTCTTGCGGATGAACTAGAAGATATACAACTCAAAATCTCAGTAAGAGATAGGCTTATTAGAATAAATAATTCTCAAGTCAATAACTTAAACAATATAATTTCAAATCAAAATGAGAGAATAGCTGATCTTGAGGTTGATTTAAAAAAACTTAAAGATGAATATTCAAAAATTGTTTATAGCTCATACAAGAAAAGATCTTCAGAGATGAAACTTATGTTTTTGTTTGCTTCCGATGGTATTAATCAAGCATTTAGAAGGTTTCAATACTTTAAACAATACTCAAAATACAGAAAGGAACAAGCAAATAAAATTGTCTCACTTCAAGAAGAAATATCCAACAATATTGATAGTCTAGATAAAAGGAAAATAGAAAAACAAAATGTTGTTAAAGAAAACCAATCAGTTAGACAAACTCTAAATCAAGATAGAATACAGCAGAATAATCTGTATAACAATTTACTTAAAGATCAAAAAAACTATGCTGTTGAAATTCAAGAAAAAGAGAAGCAGGCAAGACTTATTGATAATGAAATTCAAAAATTAATTAGACTTGCGATTGCAGAGTCGAATAATAACAATAATTCTTCAAATTTTGCACTTACACCAGAAGGGAGATTAATTTCAAATAATTTTCAATCAAATAAAGGCAGACTTCCATGGCCTGTAAGAGAAGGTGTAATTACAAGAAGATTTGGTACACAGCCCCATCCCGTAGTTAGAACTACGACTATAAATAGCAATGGGATTTCAATTGCTACGTCAGCTAATTCAATTGCTTACTCGGTATTCGAAGGTGAGGTTCTTTCTGTATATGGATTTTCTGGTGGTAATCCCGGAGTATTAATAAGACATGGAAAATATATTTCAAACTATCAAAACCTATCCAGCATTTTTGTTAAGAAAGGGGATAAAGTTATGGCCAATGATGAGATTGGGATAGTCTTTACAAATGAATCCACAGGAAAAACTGTTTTGAAGTTTAATATTTTTAACGAATTAAAGCCTGAAAATCCAACGATCTGGTTAGCTAGATAATTACTAATCTTCAATTAATAACCACGCATCTTCACCATTTTCTTTTATTTCAGCAATTAGTGAATAAGCTTTCTTTCTGGAGTCTAATCTTGCATATGCTACTCTAAAAAGGCCTCTTGGATTTATAGCAGTATATGAAGCTTTAAACCCCTTACTGACAAGATGATTTAAATGTTTTTCAGCATTTACTTTAGATCTAAAGGATCCAGCAATAACACTAAAATAGATCTTATTGGTATTTTCGACAGGAGCAGTAACCTTAAGGTTAATTGTTGGGAGCTCTCCTATATTAAACGTAGCAGCCTGAACATTTTTAAGAATTTGATCCTGAGCAATAGCAATATTTTTTATCCTTTCGTTGTCCAAATAATTTGAATAATTAAAGTATCCAAAATAACTAAAACCAATTAATGCTATAAATATTGCAGCATATCTCAAAACTGGAGTTATGGTAGACGCAGTTTTAAAAGAAGCATCTTCTTTAACTGATTTTAAAATTGGCTGTTTTGAGAATGATGTAAGCCCAAATGAGTTAGACTCAAAATTTATCGACTCTTCAGGATAAAATACTAAGTTGCCTTCTGAAGACAATTCTATATAACCTAGAGGATCTATTTTAATTTTTTTACCTGCCGACAATTCATTTTTCAAAGATTGGGTCTCATCATTTATAGTCTTTAAAGCTTTTTTATATGATATATTTCTAGAAGTACTTAAATGCTTTACTAATAATCCATCATTTTCATCAAGCATCACATTAAAAGATATGACTTTTCTAGGGGGGTAAAACGTGTCATCTTTAATATATGCAGAATAACTTTTCAGAACAAACGCACCAAATTCAGGAACAATTACACAATCATTATTGTATAATAAATCATAAATTTCTTTGAAAATTGTCATTAAGTAAATTTAAAAAAAAACACTTAATAACCAACATTAGCTCTTACTCTTTTAAGAACTTTTTGAGCTTGAACCCTAGCCTTTTTTGCACCATCAATTAACAAGTCCTCAACCACTTGCTTATCATCCATCAATTCGAAAAATTTTTTTCGATTCTTAGCATATTTATTTATTATTTCAGAATATAAGATTTCTTTAGCCTCTCCATATCCTAAACCTCCCTGAGTATATCTTAAACTAAGATTTTTGACATCATCTTCTGATGCGATTATCTTATACAATTTGAATACATTACAATCATTTGGATCTTTTGCCTCATCAACAGATAAAGATTTAGTTTGAATTTTCATTATTTGTTTTTTTAAGGCTTTATCATCTACAAAAATATCAATTGTATTACCCTTGGACTTACTCATTTTTTGACCATCAGTACCAGTTACATAATTACTATCATCTTGAATCTTAGCCTCAGGTATTATAAACGTTTCACCCATAAGGTTGTTAAATCTTGCCGCAACATCTCTTGTCATCTCAAGATGTTGAAGTTGGTCTTTGCCTACAGGAACTATATTTGCGTCATAGATTAAAATATCTGCAGACATAAGCATAGGATATGAAAAAAGACCAGAGTTTATGTCTTTTAAATTTTCTGCTTTATCCTTAAATGAATGTGCAAGCTTTAACCGTTTGTATGGAAAAAAACAGCTTAAATACCAGGCCAGCTCTGTTACTTCTGGAACATCACTTTGTCTGTAGAAACAACTTTTTTCTGGATCTAAGTCAAATGCTAGCCATGTAGCTGCAGTTGCAAATGTATTGTCATTTAAAGTCTTTTTATCTTTAATTTGAGTCAATGAGTGCATATTGGCAATAAAGAGATAAGATTCTTCATTTGATTCATTTGCCATTTTTATTGCAGGAATTATAGCTCCAAGAATATTGCCAAGGTGGGGTGTTCCAGTTGATTGAATGCCAGTTAGTATTTTGGCCATGAATGAATTTTTCTAAACAAAGATATTTTTTTTCTATGTTGAAACAAAATACCTTTTACCTTTGATTAATAATGTCAAAGATTAGGACATGATAAAAAGACTATTACTTAAAATATGGCTTCAGACCTGGTTTTATTTTCTAGCTGGTATTCAAGTTGTTTTATACTTCCCATTTTTAGTAATAGTTCTTCTACTTCCTAAAGCTTATTCGAAATTGTTCTGGATTGCTAGGAACATATGGGCAAGAATTGTTTTACATGGCAGCGGCTATTATGTTGAAGTTGAAAATAAAGACAAATTAAAATCAGAAACAAATTGCCTTATAATTGCAAATCACTCAAGCCATATGGATGTTTTTTTAATGCTTATTGCAAATAAAAAACCATTTATGTTTGTTGGCAAGAAGGAGCTATATAGTATTCCACTTTTTGGTTATATATACAAAAGGGCTGCAATAATGGTAGACAGATCAGACCCTAAAAGTAGGTTTGAAGTTTATGGAAAGGCTAATGAGATGTTAAAACGCGGATATAATGTTTGTATTTTTCCTGAATCTCATTATCTGGATGATACTATCCTTCTGGCTGATTTTAAAAGAGGTGCGTTCAAAATTGCTATTGATAATAATCTACCAATTATTCCTCTTGTATTTTATGATTTAAAATTAAAACATCCTTGGTACCCTAAGTTTGGATCACTTGGAAAATTAAGAGTTAAAGTTTTAGACAAGATTAATGTTGATGGGCTTAAAGAAAAGGATGTTCCAATGCTTACCAAAAAGGCCTTCGATACAATTAAGGTCGAATTAGAAAACGATCCTAGAAAGTCTGCTATTAAAGCAACTGAAAAGTGGAAAAAAATATTGGCTTAATCTGAATTAAGTTGTTCGAGAATTTTTTGCTCTAACTCTTCCATTAATTCAGGGTTGTCTTTTAGAATAGATTTTACAGAGTCTCTACCTTGGCCAAGTTTACTTCCACCATAGCTGAACCAAGATCCGCTTTTTTCAATAATATCAAGCTCTACGCCTATATCTAAAATTTCTCCTGTTTTAGAAATTCCCTCACCATACATTATATCAAACTCTGCAGTTTTAAATGGCGGAGCAACTTTATTTTTTACAATTTTTACCCTTGTCTTGTTTCCTAGTACACCACCTTCTGTATCTTTTAATTGGGTAGATCTTCTAATATCAATTCTTACTGAAGCATAAAACTTTAAAGCATTACCTCCGGTTGTTGTTTCAGGGTTTCCAAACATAACACCAATCTTTTCTCTTAATTGATTTATAAAGAAGACAGTACAATTTGTTTTACTAATAGACGATGTAAGTTTTCTCAAAGCTTGAGACATCAATCTTGCATGTAATCCCATTTTAGAATCTCCCATCTCTCCTTCAATTTCACTCTTAGGTGTTAAGGCTGCAACTGAATCTATGACTAATGCATCAACTGCACCTGATCTAATTAGATTATCGGCAATTTCAAGTGCCTGCTCTCCATTATCAGGTTGAGATATAACTAACTCACCTAAATCAACTCCAAGTTTTTCTGCATAAAATCGATCAAAGGCATGTTCAGCATCTATAAATACAGCGATTCCACCAGCTTTTTGACACTCAGCAATTGCATGTAGTGTAAGTGTAGTTTTTCCAGATGATTCAGGACCATAAATTTCAACAACTCTACCTTTTGGATACCCTCCAATTCCAAGAGCAACATCAATACCTATTGAGCCTGAAGAAATAGATTCAACCTTCTGAACTTCTTGATCCCCTAGCCTCATTACTGAGCCTTTTCCGTAGGTTTTATCTAGTTTGTCTAGTGTTAATTTAAGTGCTTTTAGCTTAGAATCTTTCTGTTCAGACATATTGATACATTTATCACTAAAGTAATATTTTTTATATTTATATTTAACCAAACTATGAGAAAAATATTAATAATTATATCGATACTATTTATTACAAATCTTAACTCTCAAGATATCCTTCCACTCAAAGAAAGAGCCGAGTTTATTAATAAGCTACAAAAAGATAGATTCAACAATTTACTTCCAAAACTTATGGAAAAAACCGGAATTGATATGTGGGTATTAATTGCAAGAGAATACAATGAAGATCCAATAATTAAAACTATGCTTCCTCCAACATGGCTTAATGCAAGAAGGACAACTATCATTGTTTTTTCTTTGGATTCAAAAACTAAAGAATTTGAATCAGTTGCAATAGCTAGATATGCATTTGGGGATAACATTCCGTCAATATGGAATAAGGATGAGCAACCAAATCAATGGGAGGCTCTTAAAGAATATATAGTAAGTAAGAATCCTCAAAAAATTGGGATCAATACATCAAGTTATGAATCTTTGGCAGATGGTTTAAGCAAATATCATTTCGATCAATTATATAATGTTTTACCTCAAAAACTCAAAAAAAGGGTTGTGACAGCTGAGGATCTTGCAATAGCTTGGATTGAGACTAGAACTGAATTAGAGATGACTGTGTTTTCTCAATTAGTAGAAATAAGCAGTGCAATTATTAGAGAAGCATTTTCAACCAAAGTTATAACACCCGGTATTACATCAACTGATGATGTCGTTTGGTGGATGAGAGAAAAAGTTTTAGAGTTGGGACTAGACACATGGTTTCATCCAACTGTAGATGTTCAAAGAAAAGATAATAGTGATTTGTATGCTTTTGATAATAAATCAAAATTTGATATAATTCAACCTGGGGATTTGCTTCACTGTGACTTTGGGATTTCTTATTTAACATTAAATACGGACACACAAGAATTAGCATATGTATTAAAACCAGGTGAGATAGCTCCTCCTGATTTTCTTGTGGAAGCAATGAATGAAGGAAACAGAGTACAAGATATTTTTACAAGTAATTTTAAGCTTGGGGCTACTGGAAACGAAATTTTAAAAAAATCGTTAGATCAGGGAAGAGCTGAAGGATTAAGACCTTCTATATATACTCACCCACTAGGAACTTATGGGCATTCAGCAGGAACAACCCTGGGTATGTGGGATTCGCAAGGTGGTGTCCCTTTCACAGGAGACTATCCTCTTCAATATAATACTGCTTATGCGATTGAATTAAATACCACAGTATATATTCAAGAATGGGAAAAAGACATTAGAATTATGCTTGAAGTTCCAGGATTCTTTGGCGAGGATGGATTTAGATACATTAAAGGTAGACAAACCGAGTTGTTATTAGTTGGACCTAAGCAAGCAGGACTTAATGACTGAAAAAGAAAAAATGCTATTGGGTCAAACTTATTATGCAAGAGATCCAGAGCTCATTAAGCTTCATAAAGATTGTAGAAAATTACTTAAGGAGTTAAACTCAATTACATCAGATAACGTTAACAGAAGATTTACTATTCTAGATAATCTTTTAGAAAAAATTGATGACGGAGTTTGGATTGAATCTCCATTTTATTGTGATTATGGGACTAATATTTCTATTGGTAAAAACACTTTCATTAATTTTAATTGTGTTTTTATTGATAATAATAAAATAGAAATCGGCTCAAATGTTTTAATAGGCCCTGGAGTCCATTTTTACACCCCTTCCCATCCTCTTAAACATAATGAAAGAATAAAACCTAATGGAGAATACGTAACAACTGCTCTTCCTATAAAGGTTGGAGATAACGTGTGGATTGGAGGTAATTCATTAATATGTCAAGGAGTAACAATAGGGAGTAATAGTACGATTGGAGCAGGCAGTCTTGTATTAAACGACATACCTAATAATGTCTTAGCATACGGGAGTCCATGTAAGGTTATTAAAAAGTTGTAATTTTGCATTCTATATTAGTATAGCATGCAACTGTACAATAAACTTAGCGCTGAAGAGCGTGCTAGAATCATTGATGAAAATTCTCAAGAGAGAATTACCTTATCTTTTTATAAATATTTTAAACTTGGCAATCCAAAAATATTTAGAGATCATCTCTTTGTGACATGGTCCAAGTTGGATGTTTTAGGTAGAATATATATTGCAAATGAAGGAGTTAATGCCCAGCTTTCTGTGCCAGAAGAGAGCATAAATGAGTTTAAAGAAACTCTACAGGATATTATTCCATTTAATAACATAAGATTAAATTTTGCACTTGAACATTATAGTAAATCTTTCCTAAAACTTACGATGAAAATCAGAAAAAAAATAGTTGCTGATGGTTTAGATGACAAAACTTTTGACGTCACTAATATTGGAAAACATCTTGATGCAGAAAATTTCAATAAAATGCTTAATGATAGTAATACGGTGTGTATAGATATGAGAAATCATTATGAAAGTGAAATAGGTTTTTTCAAAGGAGCAATAAAGCCAAATGTGGATACATTTCGTGAGTCACTTGAGATAATTGATAATGAACTTGAAAAAAATGGTTCTGAAAAAAATTATCTAATGTACTGCACTGGAGGGATTAGATGCGAAAAGGCAAGTGCTTATATTAAACATAAAGGTTTAAAAAATGTCTATCAACTTGAGGGTGGTATTATTGAATATTCAAGACAGGTAAAAGAAAAAAAATTGAAGAATAATTTTATTGGCAAGAATTTTGTTTTTGATGAAAGAAGAGGTGAGAGAATTTCAGACGATATTGTTTCTAACTGCCACCAATGTGGAGAACCTTGTGACACTCATGTTAACTGTTCTAATGAGGCATGTCATTTACTATTTATTCAGTGTGAAAAATGTAGACAAAGAATGAAGAACTGTTGTTCAGATGAGTGTGTGAATATCATTGAGCTATCATACGAAGAACAAAAAAAGTTAAGGAAAGGAAAACATAATAGTAATAAAATTTTTAAGAAGGGTAGGTCTGACAAATTAAAGTATAAGCTAAGTTAATATGAGAAAAAAACTTACAATTAGGTTAATGTGGTTTGCTGTAATAACAGGAATGATTTCATTCTTTGGATTATTCATTCTAGCTGGTAATGGTGTGTTTGGAGAAATGCCAGAATTTGAACAACTCGAAAATCCAAACACAAACTTAGCCACGCAGATTATATCATCAGATGGAGAAATATTAGGAAAATTTTATTTTAATGATAACAGAACACCAATTACATATAACGAGCTTCCTAAAAACTTAGTTGATGCTCTTATCGCAACGGAAGATGAAAGGTTTTATGATCATCCAGGAATAGATATAAGATCTACATTAAGAGCGATAGCTTTTTTAAATACCAGAGGCGGGGCAAGCACAATTTCACAGCAATTAGCTAGACAACTTTTTGTTGGAGTTAGATCAAGAAACATTGTTCAAGCAGTTCTTCAAAAAGCAAAAGAATGGGTATTAGCAATTCAAATAGAAAAAAGGTATACCAAAAATGAAATAATTGCAATGTATTTGAATATCTATGATTTTAATAATACAGCAGATGGTGTTAGGTCTGCATCAAAAATCTACTTTAACAAAACTCCAGATAGCTTACTTATTGAAGATGCTGCTATGTTAATTGGAATGTTGAAGAATTCATCATTGTATAACCCTCTTAGAAGACCAGAACTTGTAATTGAAAGGAGAAATGTTGTATTCCAGCAGATGGAGAGGAATAAAATGATAACAAAAAAAGAACGTGATTCTTTGTCTAGGCTACCCCTTAATATTGATTACACCCCTGAGTCTCATAGGGAAGGATTAGCTACATATTTTAGAGCTTACTTACAAGAGTTTATGAATAACTGGTTAAGAGAAAATCCCAAAGAAGATGGATCCAGGTACAATTTATATAGAGATGGACTAAGAATTTATACTACGATAGATTCTAGACTTCAATCAATTGCTGAGCAGTCTGTAAATGACCATATGAAAAATCTTCAATCTGAATTTTTTTATCAAAATAAAGAAAGTGAAGAAAACCCAACACCTCCATTTAGGGATCTCAGGGAAGGTCAGGTAGATACATTATTAAAACTTTCTGCTATGCGATCAGAGAGATGGAGAAAAATGAAACTAAGCGGAAAAAATGAGGATGAAATTTGGGAAACATTTCAAGTGGAGACCCCAATGAAAGTCTTCTCATGGAATGGTGAGATAGACACAATCATGAAACCTATCGATTCTATAAGATATTATAAATATTATCTAAGAGCATCTATGATGTCTATGGAGCCACAGACAGGCCATGTAAAAGCTTGGGTTGGAGGATTTAATTATAAACATTTTCAATATGATCAGGTAAAACAAGGAAGAAGGCAGATTGGCTCTACTTTTAAACCTTTTTTATACGCAACTGCAATTGACCAATTGAAACTGTCTCCATGCTATACTGTTCCAGATGCACTTTACTGTATAGAACCTATGAAACACGGAAATATGGATGCTTGGTGTCCCAAAAACTCAAGCGATAAATATGGTCAGACAAGAAACTTAAAAAATGCTTTAGCAAACTCAATTAATACAATTAGTGCAAGATTAATGGATCAAGTTGGCCCTAAACCAGTTGTGACTTTAATGAAGAAAATGGGTATCAAATCTTATTTACCAGAAGTTCCATCAATAGCTTTAGGAACACCAGATATAAGCTTATATGAAATGGTAGGAGCCTATAGCACATTTGTAAATAAGGGTATATATATAGAGCCAATTTTTATAACAAGAATTGAAGATAAAAATGGAGTTCCTTTATTTGAAGTTATTCCTCAAACCACTGATGTTCTTAGTGAAGAGGCAGCATATGTTACTCTTAATCTAATGGAGGGTGTAACAAAATATGGATCTGGAGGTAGACTAAGACATTCAGGTCTGGAAGAAACAAATTATATATATAAAAACTTAATAACAGGTTATCCTTATGCGTTTGAGAATTCAATTGCTGGAAAAACAGGAACAACTCAAAATCAAAGTGATGGATGGTTTATGGGGATGGTTCCTAATCTTGTAACTGGAGTTTGGGTTGGTGGAGAAGACAGATCTGTTCACTTTGAGGATATAGCTTTTGGTCAAGGGGCCACAATGGCTTTACCAATTTGGGCTCAGTATATGAAAAACGCATATCTAAATCCTGATTTAGGAGTTTCTGCAGAAGACTTTCCAGTCCCTGAAATTGTAAACATTCCATTAGATTGCGAAAACTTAAATATTGAGAGCTCAAAAAAGAAAAAAGATCTTGAAGAGTTAGGATTTTAGTCTACAAGTTTTTCGTAGCAGTGAAAGGGAAATTCACTTTGCTTAGGAAAATAAACATCATCTAATTTATTATAACCTCTTGATTTATAAAACTTATTATTTCTAGGATTTTGACTAAATGTATCTAATCTTATGGATATATAGTTATTTGATTTTGCAAAATCCTCAGCAAAATCCATCATTTTTCTTGCTATACCTCTCTTTTGAAAAATAGGGTGAACTGCTAACCTATGAATGTATAAATTATATTCATCTTGAGTAATCCAATTAACAGTCTTGTATACATCATCTTTGAAGGATGAAAACATTATACACCCAACTACTTCTTGATTTATCTTTGATACATACAAAGATTTATTTTTAATATCTTCTTTAAATATTTCTCTGCTGGGGTATTTATCATTCCATTGAAAAATATTATTCTCAATCATATTTTTAGCGCAAGCCTCAGCTATTTCCTTAACTCTATCTAATTCATTCTGCGTTGCCAATTCAATTTTAATCATAGAAGATTTTAAAATATTAAATTAGAGTAAAATTAACGCAATTGAAAAAACTTATACTTGCATTTTTAACACTTTTATTCTGCTTATTAACTAATGAAGCTATTTCACAAAAGCAGATAAATTTGGATGTTGACAATGATCTGTACTTTGATAGAGATTTTTATTATTCTAGTGGAATCTTCCTAACACTTATGACTCCAAATGCAAAAAATGATACAAGCTCATTAAATAAATTAAAAATTGGACAGTTAATTTATACACCATCTATGAGGTATGAGTCTGATCCAAATAAATATGATTATCCTTATAGTGGATATTTATACCTTGAGTATCAAAATCAAAAAAAATTAACCAATTATTCAAGCTATTCCCTAGGAGGTCAAATTGGTATTACAGGAGATGCTTCATTAGCAAGAGG
>JADHME010000046.1 GCA_016780245.1 Flavobacteriaceae bacterium
TTATAATACTTAGGTTGTCTCTTGTGCCAAAATTATTTCCTGTGTCGGCAATGTATATAAAATCTTCATCAGCTGTAATATCTTCCCAGTCATTATTATAAATTTCCCAAAAAGATTCTTCTTCCAGTTTTTTAGAATTTGTGATCTCACCATTAAGATTAAAAAAATACAAACTTGGCTCTCCGCCAGAATCATTATGAGTTATAAAAACTTCATTTAAAATTTCTAATCCAGAAGTTTCATTAATAATTTTTGGCAAAACAACTGTCTGGATTATTTCAACAGAATCAAAATTTTGATCTTCTGGAATATCTGAACAACTAGATATTATTAGTAATGTCAAAAAGAAATAATTTTTCAAACTTTATATGTCTTTGGAACTTAATTTTACTGTCTTCAATTGATTGTTTTCATTTTCAAAAACTGTCCAAACAATAAATATTTCGTCATTAAGCACCTCTAATTGTGGCACCCCAGTATTACGTCCACTATCAATTTTAGAAATTGTAATTGGCTTTGAAATTTTTCCATCAACAGAAACTTTCTTTAATCTTAAATATGTATCAAAATCATCCTCCTCCATATAACTAACAAGGACTTCCTTATCGTTGAGGTAAACAACATCTACTCTACCAATAGCATTATGATCATTAATTTGTATTGGAGCACCAAAAGAAGAACCATAAGATTCTGAAAAAGAAAGATTAACTCTCGGTTTTCCCTCATAAACAGTAAACCAGCTTACAGCGATATTATTAGAATCAGACACAACCTTAGGACCATTTACTGGACATCCATATATTACCCACCCATCATTATGAACTGGAGCGGGAGTCTCCCATTTATTATCTATGTTTCTTGTTACATATATATCTCGAACCTCTTCCTTACTTCTGTCTCTGTAAACAACTAAGGGACCTTTGTCAGTATTTGTAATTGATGTCTGACAACAATCACAAACAGATGCATCTAGTTCAACCTCATTAATAATATCGCCAGCATTTGTGATTTCAGCAAATCGAATGGTCATAGGTTTATGATTTCCGTCCGAATCTTTATCTACTGTGTTCCTTCCATCTAACCAGGTAATTAAAAACCCTTCCTCATCTTTTGAAACTATACTAACAAACCCATGTTCTGCTTTGAAACCATCGGTGTTTAAAATAAAATCTTCTTTTACTTTTTCTCCTGAAAGCTTCTGTAGGCTTAAAAAAACATCATAAGTATATATACCAGAAGCAGACTTTTTAAGGTAGCTTGTTAAAACTTGGTCTCCACTAATCGCATGAGTTGGAAAATCAGCCCAATTTACAAACCAATCAGAACCAATTGCTATTTTTTGGGGACTAGTCCATTCCTCATCTTTATACTGTCTGAAATTTAACTCAGCATTCATGTCTTCGTCAGAAGAAATCCAAGTCAATGATAAAGAGCCATTATTTGAAACTAAACTAGGCTGTGCATTACTGTTATCATATAAAAAAGAAATTTCTTCTATTTGGATGACTTTTGATGTACAGGATAATAAGCTCAAGACAGAAAAAATTAGAAGACAATTTTTCATATTATAGCATTTTTAATTTATTTATTATTTCTTCAGAATCCCACTCAATTACTCCAACAAAAGTTTCAACAATTTTTCCATTTTCGTTAAAAATATATGAAGTAGGCATAGCGTAAACTCCAAGTGATTCAAAGGATTTGTTTGATTTCAAAAAATTTAAATCAAAATTCATTTCATTTTTAAAATTAGATATTTTGTCAATTGTTTCATCTGAAACTAATAAAAAAGTATAGCCGTAGTCCTCTAATATTTCTTCAGCTCTCTTCATGCTTGGCATCTCTTTTATACATGGTGCGCACCATGTGGCCCAATAGCTAACTACTACTTTTCCATTATTAAATTCTGAGAGGTCTAAATTATTTTCTTCTAAATCAAAAAATGAACTTTTAAGTTGTAAAGATTCTAAGTCAGATATATTATTATTTGTGATGTTTGAGTTGCAAGCAAATAATAAAAAAGAAAATAAAATAAGTATAGTAGTCCTTCTCACCTTTTTGTTTTTATTAAAGTTATAAAAATCAAGACTTTTTCTTCTTTTTCTTCTTATTCTTTTTTTCCTCAGGGGACTTTTTTGCAGATCTGTTCCATAAATTTCTGCTACTATTAAACTCATCAGAGCTAACATTTGTTTTGACTAAAATAACCCCTCCAGCTCCTTGACTTCCATATTTATTTGTAGCAGCTAACCCAGTTTTAACTTCAACATATTTAACTTGACTTGCATTTAGCACAGGGGGGGTTAAGTATATTACTCCATCAATCTCCCACAATACCTCATTACCAGCTGTGTTAAAAGATTGTCTACCCCTAAGAGCAATATTTTTATTTCCTGATCTATCTGTAATTTTTTTTGCACCAGGAATTCGAGAAGCTAATGCATCAACTAATGACATTGACGAAATAGCATTTTGTTGTGACTTTAATATAGGATCATCTTGAGAATATACAGATGTCATTAAAAGAAAAACCGGAATTATATAGAAGTACTTCATAATGCTAAGAAATAGAAATTCTAGAAAAGTTTTTCACAAAGCTTACTTTTTAACTTTTTTTTCTGTCACAGTTCTCCAAAGATTTTTTGGAGAGTTAATAAGTTCTGACTTAGAAGCGCTGACAGCAGTTTTAATTAAAATAACTCCTCCTGCCCCATCTGAACCATACCGATTAGAGGCAGCTAGATCTTTTATAACTTCTACATATTCAATTTCGTTAATGCTCATCAGAGGAGGTGTCTGAAAAATAACCCCATCAATATCCCATAGTACTTCATCACCAGCAGTTGAAACAGAGTTTCTACCTCTAAGTGATATGTTCGTGTTACCAAATCTATCTGTAATTTTTTTTGCACTAGGGACTCTTCTTACTATTGCTGAGACTATACCAACAGGAGATCCAGTTGCATCTTGATTTGAACCAATAATACCATACTTAAATGAGTTTGTTCCAGACGCGTAATTTCTGGTGCCATAATTAGAAGAATTATAACCACTTTGACTAAAAACCAAGGTAAAGCTACCTAGAATAAACACATAAGCAAGAATTTGTTTCATCCTAATTAATTAATTTTTAGATATATATAAAAGTATATATATTTTTTTATAACTTTATAGACTAGCTATAAATTAAACTAATATACCAATTTATAAATTCGTGTCCAGAAACTGGTTAGAAATAGATCAAATTAATAACTTTCCTAAGGGAGTAAGATCCGTTTATGTTAAAGGTAGAAGAGTTAAAAAGGAAGATGTTGAAATAGAGAGGAGTTTCCTTGAGGTTTCTTCTTCAAACTATGACATTTCTAATATTCCTGATCGTATAAATTATCTTCCAAGAAAACAAGCCGCAGAATATTTAGGTATTAGTGAAAGCACATTAACTAGGTACAATCTTAAGGGTAAGCTTAAATGGATAACAAGAAGAAATAGAACTCCAATCTACAAGAGAGAAACACTCGATAATTTTAAGGAAAAAAATAAAGGAAAACTATTATCTTAGACTATCATTTCCTGTTTAGATGATAGTTAATTTTCATAAAATAAATCTCAAAAAAAAACATCCACTTCAAATAAGTAGAGGTGTCCATGATAAATCTCAAAATTTATTCGTTGAAATCATTAAAGATGGAATAACTGCATGGGGAGAATCAGCTCCAGGTAAAACTGAGGGTGCATCTACTGCAGATGAAGTAGAACAATGGTTATTAAAACTTATTGATACAGGTATTGATTCACTGTCTATATATGAGATATATCAGAGAAGTAAAGAGCTTAACATCCCTCCATGTGCATATGCTGCAATAGATATAGCTTTATGGGACTGGAAAGCAAAAAAAGCAGGATTACCATTACGTAGTCTCTTAGGACTTCCTTCTCCATCAATTCCAACCTCTTTAACAATAGGAATAAACCCTCCTGAAATAATAAAAGAGAGAGTTGAAATGCTTATATCAAATCCCCAGATTAAAGCATTAAAAATAAAACTTGGATCACCAAATGGAATAGAATATGATAAATCCATATACTCTCAAGTGCTGGAGTCAACACAAAAATCTAATATCTCTATTCGAGTTGATGCTAATGGTGGCTGGAGTTTAGATGAAGCTAAGATAATGATGAAATGGCTTGCTGATAGAAAAGCAGAGTATATTGAGCAACCACTAGTTGAAGGTGAAGAAGATAAATTAAAATACCTATTTGAGAGTAGACCCTTACCGATATTTATTGATGAATCATGTAGGTTTTCCGAAGATGTGGCCAGACACTATGAATATGTAGATGGGGTTAATCTAAAACTAATGAAGTGTGGAGGAATAACTGAAGCATTAAGAATTTTAAATGTAGCCAAATCACATAATTTAAAAACAATGATAGGTTGTATGAGTGAATCATCAATTAGTATATCAGCTGGCGCTTCAATATCTGGTATTATAGATTATATAGATCTAGATTCTCACTATAATTTAGATCCAGATCCTAGTGAAGGGGCTACAATGATTGATGGAATTACTATGAATCATAACAGACCTGGACACGGATCAAAATTAAAAACTGAAAATTATGCTTAAATCAACTGATAAGATTGCAATTTGGATGGAAGCTAGCATAGATGACGACTATGGCAAAATGGGGATTAGCGCTCTTAGGTATTTAAATAATGAAATTGTATGTGTTATTGATTCGGTATTTGCTGGGAAAAAAATATCTGAGGTTTCAATTATAAAGAAAGATATACCAATTGTTAGTTCCCTTAAGGACGCAAGGGATATGGGAGCTAATGTCATGCTTTTAGGAGTATTAACCTCAGGAGGTATTAGACCAAAATCTTGGGATTCAGTTATCAAAGAATCAATAGAAATGGGAATGTCTATAATAAATGGACTGCATGATCAAATCAACCCAGAATTTTCAAAATATATGATAAAAGATGAACAATGGATTTGGGATACAAGAGTTCCACAATTCATTCCTAAAATAGGTTCATCTAAGGCATCTGAATTGTCAAATAAACGAGTACTTATGATAGGAACAGATATGGCAGCTGGTAAAATGACTGTTGGTCTTGAGCTTTATTCATATCTAAGAAATAAAAATATTAATGTTGGATTTGTTGCCACTGGTCAAGTTGGAATTACAGTTACAGGAGGTGGGATTCCATTAGACGCCTACAAGTTAGATCATGCATGTGGTGCTGTAGAAACTGCCGTTATTGATCAAAAAGATAAAGATATAGTAATCGTAGAGGGACAGGGATCAATTCTTCATCCAGGAAGCTCTGCGACACTACCTTTAATGAGAGGTACTTGTCCAACTCACATGATTTTATGTCATATTGCTAGAAATAATTCTCTTAGATATTTAGAGAATATAAAAATTCCAGATCTAAAAAAGTTTATAGATTTAAATGAGCAAGTTGCGTCTGTTATTGGCACATATCCTAAAGCAAAAGTAATAGGTGTTGCGCTGAATACCATTCAAATGGAAAATAATGAAGCTCTTGAAATGATAAAAAAAGTTGAAGAAAATACTGGACTTCCTTCAACAGATGTTATTAGGTATGGTGGAGATAAAATATTTAATGAGTTACTTTAAATAACCACTACTTACAATGGTGATCAGCTGCTCTTGTAGCAATTTGATTATTTGGCTTTACATTAACCTTATACCCCAGCGAGTTTGCCCAACCCTTTGTTGCGGAGATTAACTTATTAGATCGATGGTTTTCATCTGAGTTATAATCCATGTCAATTTCAACCTGAACACTCACTTGCTTTGTTAGCCATTCTGCTACTTTAATACTATACTCAGCTTCAAGCCATAGTCTTTTCCAAATATCGTTTATAACGTCACATGATGACTTGCTGAGTATGTAATGTACACCTCTTGTTCCGAGTCTGTATGCAATTACACTGGTATAATTTGTTTTTTTACCTATGTTTTGAGAATCAGATCCAATATGAATTTTTGCGTGTGGATAATTCTTTAATATAGATAAAGTATGATTTACAGGATCAATATTATTGCCTTTGACATCTTTAAACAATCTCATATTCTAAAATAAATATTATTTGTAAATTAAGGTCTTAATAAAACTCTAAATTATTATTAACTAATGAAAAAAATTTTCTCGATCATATTTATAATAGGATCAACTTTTTTAGTAAACTCTCAAAGTGCAAACAAATTAAAGAAAGAATTACTTAATTCAATAGAACAAAAATCATCAGAATTGACTGCTTTAAGTGATAAAATATGGGCGGCTGCAGAAGTAGCCTTTAGAGAGGAAAAATCTTCCGAGTACCTAATTAAATATGCCAAAGAAAATGGCTTGAAAGTAGAAAAAGGATTAGCTGGAATGCCTACTGCCTTTACGGCTACATATGGGGAAGGAAAACCTGTTATAGGTATTATTGGAGAGTTTGATGCATTACCAGGATTATCTCAAACGACAGACTCGTTCAGGAATGAATTGACTGAAGGTGGAGCTGGCCATGGATGTGGTCATAATCTATTTGGTACAGCCAGCCTTGGTGCAGCTGTTGCAATTAAAGAATTAATTGAAAAAGGAGATTTAACAGGTACTGTCAAATTTTTTGGAACACCTGCTGAAGAGAAATTTTTTGGAAAACTTTGGATGATAAGAGAAGGAGTATTTGATGATGTTGATATAACTATGGATTGGCATCCTGCAGACCATACTGAAGCAAATGTTCAACCCTCATTAGCTCTTGTTGATTTTATGGTTGAGTTTACTGGGCAATCTGCTCATGCATCTGCAGATCCATGGAATGCTAGGAGTGCAAATGATGCATTAGAATTATATACATCAGGAATAAACGCATATCGAGAACATGTTAAGCCTTCAGTCAGGATGCATTACCATATACAAGATGCAGGACAAGTTGTTAATGTTGTTCCAGACTATTCAAGAATTTGGGTTAGAGTGAGAGATATCACCAAAGAGGGTTTACAGCCTGTTTATGACCAGGTTAGAAGAATGGCAGGAGGTGCAGCAATCATGGCAAATGTTGAGCATAAAGTTTCACTAATTTCAGGGATTCATGATCTTCTTCCAAATAGAACAGGAGGTGCAATAATGCAGAAAAATCTTGAAATTCTAGGAGATATTCAATATACTCAAGATGAAATTGATTTTGCATTAGACATGCAAAAAGCAAATGGAAAACCACAAATTGGAATTGATGGTAAAATTAGACCATTAAGAGAGACACTAGAGAGCCCAGGAGGAGGTTCAACAGATGTTGGAGATGTCA
>JADHME010000010.1 GCA_016780245.1 Flavobacteriaceae bacterium
AAGGTATCCTGATCCTGTTGAATTTGTATCTGGACCAGAACCATACATAGGTATTAAATTCTCAAACTCGTCTTTAGTGTAAGCTCTTTTTGATCCAACCTCAACTAGTTCATCAAGTCCAGGAATTTCAAGTCTCCATCCTTCGTCATCAGTAAGGCGGAAATCTAGATGATTAATTTTAAATAAAGATAGATAATCAATTATTTGCTTAATTTTCTTAGGACCATAAAAATTTCGAGATATATCTAATAGCATACCTCTGTATGAGAATTTAGGCGAATCATTAACTTCAATAAACTTCAGTGGAGTATTCTCTAATTTTGAGATTAGAAATAATTGTTTTAATGACTGTAAAGCATATAAGGCACCTGCATTATCAGCTGAGTTAATAAAAATTCCTTCATTAGAAATACTTAGTTTATATGATTCAGCATTTATACTCTCATCCAAATCAATACTAATTCTGCTTGCATCTTCATTGGTATCATTAAAATCAATGTTTACTATTCCATAAAATACTGAATTGATTAGTTGTTTACTTAAATTAAGCTTTTGGTCTATAACTATTGAATAATTATTGACCATCTCAACTTCTCCATCATTTATTATTAAATCAGATGGAGTTGGTATAATTAAGTCGAGCTCAGACTTATCTAATAAATTACTAGATATGTATTCGTTATACCTATCGACTGAATTAGGAGCTCTAAGTTTTTCTATTCCTTTAGCATTTTTCCAAACATAATCAAACTCTACATCTAAAATATCATCATTACTAACAACAAAGCCTCCAACAGGAAGATCAGATTGTCTTCTAACTATTCCTATTTGACTTAGATTAATTGAAATAGAAGAGTCCTTAGCTAGAATGTAGTCCTTACCAAAGGTTAAAATATTGTATGACTGTCCTGCAACATAGTCATAAATTACATTCTCAGGAACTGATTGCTCGTCTATAATTGAACTCTGTTGGTTCCAATGCAAGGACCAAGGAGAGTTTAAATCAATACTAGAGGTATTACTAATTGTAAAATTTATATCAAATGTCCAATCTCCGTATTCTATTATTTCATAGGTAATATTAACCTTATCAACACCTGTAGAACATGACATTTGAAAGAATACAAAAGCAATTATAAAAGAAATTTTATAAAAGTTGTTATTTAATTCTAGTAAACTCAATTAAATCATTGTTTTTAGCAGATAAAATATATTCATTTTCATTTATATTAATAAATTCCATATCCTTAATATCTCCATTTAAGAATAAACCACTCTCCTTAGTTGTTACAGCATTAAATCCTGAAGCAGGATCAAACTTTAATAAAACACCGACACTTGCATCATTTCTTGGAGTTTCAACCTCTGAATTAAACATATTTCCAGATACTATTATATCTAAAAACCCATCTCCATCAATATCTTTTTTGAGAATTTTATTTACTGCAGATAGTTGAGCAAGTACAGGTAATTCATTAATTATAAATGAATTACCAGTATTTTCTAAATAAATAGATGAAAAAGTTTTTACATAGTAATGTAAAGAATTATCAAGGGCATTTTTTGTGTAAACATCTTCAAGAGTTGCAATAGAAAAAGCATCATAGTCTTTAAATTTGGTTTTAATTGCAGGGATTTGATCAGATGAACATTGTCTACCTCTTAATGGGAATTGTTCTCCATCATTAAAATAACTTAGTACAATGTCACCACTATTGTTTAGATCAAAATCATTGTAAAATATATCAAAAGTCTCTTCGCCATTAGTTTGATATTTATAATTATTTCCAAGATTACCTAGAACTAGATCGATATCTCCATCTTTATCAAAATCTTCTGCAACTATATCATACCACCAACCTCTTGTAGAATCCTCATCAATCATTGATTTATCTTCAGAAAATTTACCATTTTGATTTTTAAAGAACTTTATTGGTGTCCATTCACCAACAACAACTAGGTCTTTCCAGTTATCATTATTATAATCTAACCACACAGATGATGTAACAAGACCTATATCCTTAAATGGAAATATAGAAGAATCCGCATTAACAAATCTTATTTCATTTTTAGTGGATTCATTTATAAGAAGAAAACTATCCGCAGGCATAGGATAAGTGCCTGGAACGACCCTACCACCAACAAAAAGATCAATATCACCATCTTTGTCAAAATCTTCACTGGAAACTCTCATTCCACTAGAATAGTTATTCGGTAGAGAATTAGGAGAATATTTAAAATTACCTCTTCCATCATTTATATATACTCTATCTTTAAGGTTTGGTGAATTAGGATCAAACTCGTTTCCACCTGAAAC
Source organism: Flavobacteriaceae bacterium (assembly GCA_016780245.1). Lineage (GTDB taxonomy): Bacteria > Bacteroidota > Bacteroidia > Flavobacteriales > Flavobacteriaceae > Marisimplicoccus. The sequence continues at coordinate 2,318 of JADHME010000010.1, forward strand.
AATATAAAGGTCAGAGTCACCATCTTTGTCAAAATCTTCAAGAATCATATCCATGTCTTCGTATTTACTGTGAGATATTGAAAAGGGATAACTTTTTTTAATAAAAGAACCAGATGAATTTTGAAAGTAAAAAGAAGTTGGCTGATTAATTGCTCCACCAACAACAAAATCCTCTAAGCCATCGGAATTTAGGTCACCTGTAACAATTCCTGGTCCTAATTTAGAATTTTCATGAGGTAACAAAACCTCTTTATCATAATCATTAAACTCATTTTCAATATGTCTATGCTCGACAATTTTTTTATTTTCAAAATAAAGATTTGTTTGGTTTTCAGGTTGATCTGAATTCTGAATTTGGGAATTATCAATATCTAACTTTAGTGTTGTATTAGCATTCACATTCTCAATGACTTGATAATTTCCATTTGGCCAAATAACCTTAACGGATTTTACTTGACTCTCGTTCCCCAAGCCAAAGTTTAAATATGTAGAGACAGATGATTGAAAACCTCTAGAGAGAGTAAGCTCTTGCATTTGAGAATTATTAGCAGTTTCAACGTATATTCTAGTTCCTATAGCATTAGGATTCAGGTCACTTCCTATCAGTCTAACCTTCAGATAATTATTGACTGAATTATTTCTATATATCTGAGCTTCTTGATCTATATTATTCACTATTAATTCTAAATCTCCGTCGTTGTCTAAATCTGCATATGTAGATCCATTAGAAAAATTTGCTTGATTTAAGCCCCAATCTTCAGATACATCTGTAAAAGTTAAATCAGAATTATTTCTAAAAGTAAAGTTTGCAATTGGTTCAGATGGTATTTTCTCTGTATAATAAAGAAAACTGTCTCTTGCCATTGGTCTCAACTTTAGCTCATTAAAAAAATCTTTATTATTAATTTCTCTTCTTGTTCCATTAGAAATAAATAAGTCTTTCCAACCATCATTATCTAAATCTGCAAGTAAAGGCCCCCAGCTCCAGTCAGTGGATGAAATACCGGAAAGTCTTGATATATTACTAAAAAAAGGTTTATTTTCATTTATGGTCCTATTTATTTGAAGCGTATTATGCATATATTGGTAATGAAATCCATAATCAACAGTACTCCAAAAAAGATCAGGGTTCATACTAGCCATATTAGCTTTAGATCTTCTATTATCTTTTGCATCCATATCAACTTGGATGTAGTCAAGTAGGTTGTCATTATTAATATCTGCTATATCAACACCCATTCCATAAAACGATGTGTGATTTGTAGATTCTTTTACGACTTCAGAGAATGTTCCATCTTTATTATTCAAATACATGAAATCAGGAGAGCTAAAATCATTAGATATATATATGTCTGGATATGAATCATTATTAAGGTCCCCTACAGTTGCACTAAGTGATAAACCATAATTTCTTAGACCAGCCTCCTTAGTAACTATTTTAAAGCTTGACCCATCATTCCTGTATAAGTTATCTGTTTCAAAATCATCTTGATTTTGCATTTTGTAATAATAGTAGCTATGCGGAGCATCAAAAGGTGTCATTGGATAGTTAGCAACGTACAAATCTAGGTCACCATCTTTGTCATAATCAAAAAAAGTAGCTTGCACACTATTACCTAAATCAGCTATTCCATATTCTTCAGCTTTCTCAGTAAACGTATTATCCTTGTTATTAATAAATAATTGATTTTTTTTATTTCCATCTAGTCCAGCAACAGATACATATATATCAAGATAACCATCGTTATTAATATCAATCATTGTTGAGCCAGTATACCATCTTTTATCACCTGATATTGAGGAGCTAAACGTAATATCTTCAAATTGAAGGTTACCTTTATTTAGATAAAGCCTATTTTCAACCATATTTCCAGTGAAGAAAATATCATCTAAATCATCATTGTTTATATCTCCTACAGAAACACCACCACCCATATAGATATATGGATAAGTAAAATAATTCATGTCATTATTTTCAATGAGCTGATTATTAAACTCAACTCCAGTTTCAGTACTTGACAACAAAGTGAATTGATTAGTATTAACAGGATTATCACATGACATAACTGTTAACGAAATTATAGCAATTGTTAAAAGTAAGTTAGTGTTTTTCATTATATAAATTTAAAAAAAAAACAGGATGAAAATTAATTCATCCTGTTAATTTATTTAGCCTTTTTATGTTTAATTAGTGGCCAGGGTTTTGAGATAATGCTCCTTCAGAAGAATCAATTGCATCTAGTGGAATCGGAAGAGCAGTATGTTTTGAAGAAACTGTATTTGCTCTAGAAGCAAAAGGTGGAATTGTTCTACCTTCATGTGCTATATAAGCATTTAAAGTCTCAACCATAATACCCCATCTTCTTAAGTCGAACAATCTATGTCCCTCCATACCTAATTCAACTCTTCTTTCATGTCTAACTGCAGTTCTAGCAGCAGATTGATCAGTCCAAGTTAAATCATAAGTACCAATAACATAGTTTGGAGAAGAATCAGCTTTTGGTGAGTTTTTAGCTCTTGTTCTAACCTGATTCACGTAACCTCTAGCCTTTTCAAGAGAACCTGACTCTACTGCAGCCTCTGCAGCCATAAGTAAAACATCAGCATATCTAATGATATGATAATTTATACCAGTTCTTTGTTCTCCCCAACCACCTGTTCCTCTGTTGTCAGAGTCACCTGCAGTATAGAAGTTCTTCTTAGCACCATAAGGACCAGAAATATCAGTAAATGAAGCTCTAATGTTTTCTTTACCTGTAAATGGACCAAAACCGTTAAAGTCAATACCTCTTCTAGCAACTGTAAAATCAATTCTAGGATCTAGTGGACCAGTATGAGGAGTAAAAGCTTCTCCAGTATCAATTCCAGCATCACTAGTAATATCAGAAGTAATCCAGTTTGATAATGGTAAACCATTAGCATCAGTTTGGAAAGCGTTAGCTAGGTTCTGAGATGGTTGATAAAAACCACAACATAAACCACCTGTCATTGGACCAACAGGGAAGTTTAAAGTACCACCTCTGTTTCCTTGGAAAGACTGACCTCCGTCAGCAGCAAACTGAATAGAGAATATCATTTCCAAACCATTTTCACCAGCTGATCTCCAATTAGAGAAATAATCAGAAGCTAAAGCATAATCTCCTGAATTAATTACAGCATCTAGTGAAGAAGAAGCCTGAGCCCACTTACCTTGATATAATTGAGCTTTTCCTAAATATGCTTGAGCAGCAGATTTAATTGGTCTACCAGGCTCAGAATATGCTCCACCTCTTGATGCAGGTAAATTTTCAACAGCATATTGGAAATCATTTTCAATCTCCGACCATATAGGACCTGAGTTAGGTTGATTAAATTCACTTGCAGCAAAGTTTTCAGAAGAAATGAATGGAACATTCACCCACATTCTTTGAAGTTCAAAATTAAAATGACCTCTAAGAAAACGAGCCTGTGCCATTTCAGTTGTAAATAAACTTGGATCCTCAGAAGATTCAATTAAACTAATAACTGAATTAGATCTGTTTATTCCAGCAAAAATTGCTCTCCACTTATTCAATATATAAGGGTTAGTTGTATCCCAAGTGTAAAGCTCTAAAGCTAGTAAATCAGCTTGATCACCATCAGTAGATCCTTTGTGAGCTTCATCAGCTAACACATCCATCCACCAGTTATCACCTGATACGTGCCAATCATCACCATGACCTTGACGAATACCATCAAGCATAGAATAAGCACCAACTAAAAGGAGATCAACTCCAGTAGCATTCTGTAGAGAAGCATCACTAAGTGCTCCTACAGGATTTATATCTGTAAAGTCATCAGAACATGATACAAGAAGTAATGTTGCTGATAAAAATAATGTTATAAATTTTTTCATAATTATTGTCTTTTGGGGTTAAAATTTAAGATTTAATCCTATTGATGAAACACTCTTAAGTGGATATTGTCCATCATACCAACCTAGAAGTAAAGAACCTCCATTTGGAACTTCAGGGTCAAATCCATCAAAGTCTGTAATTGTTAGAAGATTAGTTCCATTATAGAATACTCTTGCGCTTGTAGCTCCAATTTTAGAAGCAATAGCATCAGATAAAGTATAACCTAATTGTAACGATCTTAATCTAACAAACGAACCATCTCTTACAAAGAATGAGTTAGACTGAGTAAACTCATTATTAAGAATTGTTTCACTTAAAGCAGGATAAGTCGCATCTGTGTTAGATGGAGTCCATGCATCAAGTACTTTAGTACTTCTGTTTGAGTTAAAGAATGCAGGACTTTCATAATACAATGCAGTATTATCAAAAACATCATTTCCTATTGAACCGTTCCAGAACATACTCATGTCCCAGTTTTTATAAGCAAGATTTATGTTTAAACCAAATAGAAAATCAGGATGTGGATCACCAATCATAGTTCTATCGTTATCATTTATAACTCCATCACCGTTTACATCTTCATATTTGAAACGACCAGGAGCAGCACCATCTTGAGAAGCATGAGCAGCAACTTCAGCGTCATTTTGGAAAATACCTAAAACATTTCTTCCATAGAAGTATGCAAGTGGTTTTCCAACTTCAGTTCTTGAAACAGAACCAACTCTATCACCACTAGCACTGTAGAAGTCACTGATTAATTCAGTTACCTCATTAGTTGATTTAGTAATGTTTGCTGATATTCCATAAGAAACTCCTTTAGAAGTTACGTCATTATATGATAAGCTCATATCGAAACCAGTAGATTGCATAGAACCAAGGTTTGTAAAAGGAGCACTTGAATCAATAGCTGTTGTACTGATTTTTTGAGTATCCTCACCTACAAGACCGTTAGTTTCGTTCTTAAATACATCTATAGTTGCTTGAAGTTTGTTATCAAAGAATCCCATATCAAAAGCAACATTCATTGCTGTCATAGTTTCCCATGTTAAATTAGGATTACCTTTTGAAATTAACGTTGCTCCAGGAGTAGCTAGACCCGCACCATTGAAGTTATAATAAGCAATAAACTCATTCTGATCAGAAATATTAACATCTAGGTTGGATCCTCCAATTTGCTGATTTCCAAGCTCACCATAAGAAAGTCTTAATTTAAGTGTATCAAATACATTGCTGTTAAATCCATCTTCTTCGCTAATTAACCAAGCAAAACTTCCTGAAGGGAAAATTGCATCGGCAGTAGCTTTTGCAAATCTAGATGTGTCATCTTTTCTAACTGTAGCAGTTGCAAAATACTTACCACCATAAGACCAGTTTGCCGTAGCAAAAATTGAAAAGATAGAACTTGAATTCTGGACTGCATATTCAACAACTGGTGTTCCAGCACCATTACTCATTAAATAAAATTCAGGAGATTCATATAAATAATCCGTTCTAAGTATTTGGCTACCTTTAAAGTTTTGCTTTAAAGCCTCAGTTCCAGCAAGAATATCTAGAGTGTGATCTCCAAAACTATTTCTGTAGTTAAGAGTGTTTGTCACAACCCATTCATCTTGTCTGAAGTGTTGTTCTTGAAGACTATTTACAGCTAAAGCTTCTCCATGTTCAGGATTTTTTGCAGTAAAGTATCTTCCATGTAAATCTCTCATTTGGATACCAGCAGCAGTCTTAAAACTCAATTCAGGAGTAATATCCCATTGGAAAAACATGTCTCCAATAGCTCTTAAATTTTTATTGTAGTCATCTCTTGATCTATATAATTCAGAAATAGGGTTATTGTGGATACCTAACCTTGAAGAGTTAGTATATGTACCAGCAAAATTTCCGTTTGTATCATAAACAGGAACAAGAGGTGAAGAACCAGTAGCTCTTTGAATTGGGTCATTTGGAGCAGTTGATTCTTTATCAAAAGTCACATTTAATCTTGATCCTAAAGTGATCTTATCACCAATTTTGAATTCTGAGTTTAATCTTGTTGATGCTCTTTGATAACCAGTGTATACCATAATACCACCTTCATCTAGATAGCTAGCAGATAAATGATATCTTCCAGATTCAGAACCACCTGAAGCAGCTAAAGATACATTAGTAATCTCAGCAGTTTCAAATAATTCATCCAACCAATCAGTTCCACCAGATGTTACCCTAGCCTGAGCTCCAACATAAGCTTGACCACTAGGCATTGGCACATTTAAAAATCCAGGAATTGATGGAGTTGGTCCATTTCCATATTGGGGGTGAGTAGGTACATTACCATCATTAAGAATACTCTGCCATGTCATATCAGCATGTTGCTGAATGTTTAACATATCAGGTTTTCTAGTAACACTACCAAGACCATATGTTGCATTTACTTCAAGTGTGTTTTTTGAGTTGTAAGAACCTTTTTTTGTAGTTACAACAATAACACCGTTAGATGCTCTTGCTCCATATATTGCAGCAGAACCATCTTTTAATACACTAATATTTTCAATATCGTTCGGATTAATATCCCTCATAACGTTTGGATCAGTTGTCTGAATCCCATCAATAACGTATAAAGGGTTATTATCGTTAGTAGTACTGTAACCACGTATTCTTACCACAGGAGCTGCACCGGGTGCACCACTAGAGATAACTTGAACACCAGCAACTCTACCTTGAAGAGCTTCAGCTGAGTTGGTTACTTGTGTTTTAAACGCTTCATCTGTATCAATTGTACCAATAGCACCTGATACTGAACGTCTCTGTAGGGTTTGATATCCTGAAACAACAACTTCGTCCAAAATATCAACAGAAGTAACTAATACAATATTTATAGTATTTTGGTTACCTACAGTAATAGTTTGAGAACCAAATCCCAAACTTGAGAAGGTCAACTGATCTCCAGCTGACGCATTAATTTGATAATTACCATCAAAATCTGTAACAACACCTGTGTTAGTACCCTCAACTACAACTGTAGCTCCAGGGACGGGGTTACCACTTTGGTCAGAAACACTACCAGAGATATTGTTCTGAGCAAAAATTAGACTAGACGATAACATCAATACAACTAAAAAAGCTTTTTTCATGTTAATTAAGTTTAGTTTATGGTCCGAAAGATAAGTTAAAAAATTGTTAATTTAAAATAAAAATCTAGTAAAAATTGTGACTTATGAACATTTAAATAACAATTATTGCGAATATGATAATTTGAATGTTTATGAGGGTTAAAGTATAATTTTCTGTTTTTTAATTAATTACACCTCTTAGAATCATCCATTCTTTAACAATTTTTGTCCAAGATTCAATTGTACCTCTTCCTTTTGCAAGACCATATCCATGACCTCCATCTTCCCATATATGTATGGAAGCAGGAACATTATTTTTTCTAAGAGCAGAATAATAACTAATACTATTTTCAGGAGGTGTACCCTCATCATTATTAGAGTGAATTAGAATAGTTGGAGGTGTTTCCTGATTTACAATTAAGTCATTAGAATAATTTTGAATGATACTCTCATCAGGATTATCACCAAATAAGCTACTAAATGTCCAAGTCTGTTTGTCTATACCCATAGTTATTACAGGGTAAACTAAAATTGCAAAATCTGGTTTATCAATTCCTTTACTACCTTTTGTTGAGATACTAGATGCTAGGTGACCTCCAGCAGAGAAACCAATTACACCAACATTGTTCGGGTCTATATCCCATTCTTTGGAATTAGCTCGGATTAACTCAAAAGCTTTAGATACATCACTATATGCAACATTTTGTTTACATATTCCATCATAATTATTAGGAAGTCTGTGTTTAAGCATAAATGCATCTATCCCTAACTCATTTAACCATTTAGCTATTGAAATACCTTCATTAGTTATACTAAGAAAAACATATCCTCCACCTGGAATTACAAGCACTGCAGGCTTATTGTCATCTTTATTTATTGCTGGGAAGTACCATATCTCTGGATATTCTACCTCATAAATGTATGTACTTCCGTCCCTTTCATCAATTCTGTCTTTTTTATTTAGATCACAATCCTGACTAGAGTTATATAATGATATTTTTTGTTGAGCAATTATTTGAGTTGAAGACAATAATAATAAAACCACTATTAGAAATCCTTGAAATATTTTATAATTCATATCTCTAATATATTAATATTTATAAATCTTATTTTAAGAAAAATTTAAATTATTATAGTCTATATAAATTGTATATTGGCCATAATGATTATGAATAAAAAGTGGACAATAAGTATTATGTTAGTATTGATATCTATATTAATATCTTATTTGACAAATATTTGGCTACTCCTTCTTTTTATTCCTATTGGGTCATTAATTTTAAAAAATAAATAATGGAATGGTACGAAAAAAACAGAAAGACAATTATTATATTATTCGCTTGCTATGTAGTTTTTCGAGTAATACAAATGACTCTTTTTTAATGAGACTCTTTCTTTCAATATTTCTCTTTACTAGCTTATTAAACTCGCAAATCAATCCAAATAATATTGATATTGTTAGAGATAATTTTGGAGTACCTCACATATTTGCCAAAACAGATGCAGAGCTTGCTTACGGCCTTGCATGGGTAAATGCTGAAGATGACTTTACCACTATACAAGAGGCATATTTAGCAGGAAATGGTATGCTATCAAAATATATAGGACTTAAAGGAGCACCAGCTGATTTTATAACACAGCTTATAGGGTCTAAAGAAATTATTGATGAAAAAATAGGAGAAATTAGCGAGGAATATTTTGATGTAATTTCTGGATATGCTCAGGGCTTAAATTCTTATGCAAGAAACAACCCAGATAAAGTATTGTACAAAAAACTTTTTCCTATTACTCCTAAAATGATGATGATGTATAGCCAGCTTCAGCTTTTTATTTCAAATCAGGGTGCGGACTGGGCAGGAAGAATTCTAAACAATGATACGCAGGATGATTTTTTAGATCAAAATCTCACAGGATCTAATGTAATAGCTATGAATAGTAATAAAACTGATAATGGCGAAACTTTCCTTGCAATTAATACTCATCAACCTCTTGAAGGCCCTACCTCATGGTATGAAGTTCACTTAAATAGTGAGGAGGGAACCAATATTATCGGTACTCTTTATCCTGGAACTCCTCATGTTTTAATTGGAGTAAATGAAAACCTAGGTTGGTCTCATACAGTTAATTATCCAGATAAAACTGATGTATTCAAATTAAGAATGAAAAATAACAGAAAATATATTGTTGATGGAGAGGAATACAAATTAGAAAAATTAAAAGCTAAAATTAGCATTAAAGTCCTTGGTATTCCAATTACTATAAACCGAAAGTATTTTAAAAGTATCTATGGTCCAACTCTAAAAAATAAATCTGGGTACTACTCAATTAGAACCCCAACCCTTTTCAATATTAGAGCTCTAGAACAATGGTGGAAAATGGGTAAATCCAAAAATTTTACTGAATTCTATAATAATTTAAAGATGAAGCAAATTCCAGGTTTTAATATTGGATATGCCGATAGATATGATACGATATTTTATATATCTAACGGAATAATTCCTAAAAGAGCTGAAGGATACAACTGGAAAGGAATTGTTTCTGGGGATACTAAAAAAACTTTATGGACTGAATATCATGATATAGAAGACCTTCCTCAAGTTATTCAACCAAAAGCTGGTTTTATATATGATGCAAATCATTCTCCTTTTAAATCAACATCAGCTGAAGAAAACCCCAAAGAAGAAGATTATAGTGAGAGAATGGGATACGAGACATATGATAACAATAGATCCACTAGATTAATTGAATTAATTGAGAGTTACGATAAAGTTTCATACAAAGATTTTAAGGATATTAAATACGATAATTCATTTCCATCAAAGTTTAACTATAATTTTATGGACATTAGTATAATTGAGACGCTAAAAATTGATCCCGATAATAATTTGTTTGAAATGTTAGATATAATTCAAAAGTGGAATAGAAAGACAGATATAGATTCACATGGTGCTGGAATTTATGGTGTTCTATATTATCAACTTGTTTGGAGATATAGAAATGAAATACAAAAAAATAATAATACTGTAAGTGAGGAAACACTTCTATCAGCTTTAAGAGATGTAAAGTCATATTTGAATAATAATTTTGGATCAACTGACATAACTTTAGGAGATTTTCAAAAACTAGTTAGAGGTGATATAGAAATTCCTATATGGGGACTCCCTGACGTAATAACAGCTATGTCATCAAGACCATACAAAGATGGAAAGCATAAAGTAATACAGGGAGAGTCATATATTGGACTTGTCAGATTTAACGAAAAGGGACCAGTTCTTGAAAGTATTATTTCATATGGAAATTCTGACAATCCTGACTCAGAACATTATACAGATCAAATGGATTTATATTCTAAATTTCAAACTAAGAAAATGACATTTGATAAAGAACAAATATATAAGGAGGCTAAAAGTATTTACAACCCTAATTAAGAATTACTAATAGCTTTTTTATAAATATCTTCATACAAAGGAATTACTTTTTTGATATCGTATTTTTTTGCATTCTCAAAAGCCTGAGCCTTAAATTCCTTTTTTAAATTTTCATTAGATAGAATTTCTATAGCATTATTTGACATAGAATCTATATCACCAACATCACTTGTATAGCCTGAATTACCATTTATGTTTAACTCTTTCAGACCTCCAACATTAGAGGAAATTACAGGAACTTTTAGGGCCATAGCCTCAAGAGCAGCCAGACCAAAACTCTCTTTTTCAGAAGGGAGCAAGAACAGATCTGATGAACATAGAATTTCATCAACTTCATTTGTCTTACCAAGAAAAATAACTTTATTTTTTAAATCGTTTTTTCTTAGAAAATCTTTTGCTTTTTTCTTATCAGGACCATCACCCACCATAATAAGCTTAGAGTTTATTTTTTGTGAGATTTTATCAAAAATTTTAAGTACATCTATTATCCTTTTCAATGGCCTAAAATTACTTACATGAACTATTATCTTTTCTTCTCCCTGAGCAATCATGTTCCTTTCACACAAATGATGTTTTTTATCATATTTATCTATGTCAATGAAGTTTGGGATTACTTCAATATCTCGTTTTATCCCAAAAAACTCTCTAGTATCATCTCTTAGGCTATTGGAGACAGATGTTACAATATCTGACTTATTAATGCTGAAAGTTACTGCTGGTTTATAAAATGGATGGTTACCAACAAGGGTTATGTCAGTTCCATGAAGAGTAGTAATTATAGGAATGCTATATCCATTTTCATCAAGTATCTTTTTTGCCATATACGCTGCATATGCGTGGGGTATCGCATAATGTACATGAAGAACATCAATTTTGTGCTTAGAGATTACATCATATAATTTACTTGACAGAGCTAGTTCATATGGTTCATATTTAAAAAGCGGGTAGTCAGGTACATTAACTTCATGATAATGAAGATTTTTTGATAAAGCATCTAATCTTACAGGTTGACTGTATGTAATAAAATGTATTTCATGCCCTTTTTTTGACAATTCAATCCCAAGTTCAGTAGCTACTACTCCTGAACCACCAAATGTGGGATAACATACTATTCCAATTTTCATTTTGAATCAATTATTGATTTATAAACTATTTCCTGAGACCTTGTTCTAATATTACTTTTTTGAAGCAACGTATTTTCTCTAGTAGGAAAGGTTCTGTTTGAAAGGAATACAAAAATTATTTCTTCATCAGGGTCAGCCCAAGCCATTGAACCTGTATAACCATAGTGACCAAAACTATTCATTGAAACTCCACCAAAAGTTGAGCCGTGATTACCCTCAATTTGAGGCTTATCAAACCCCACCCCACTTCTATTGTCATACTCACAGTAATAGCATGTATTAAACACATCAAATGACTCTGAATTAAAAAGTCTTTGGTTATTGTATGAACCTCCTTGAATCATAGCCTGAAGTATAATGGCAACTTCATAGGAATTAGAGAATAATCCAGCATGTCCAGATACACCTCCCAGCATTGCTGCACCCTCATCATGGACATAGCCATGCAGTTTTGAATATCTAAAAAAATTGTCTTCTTCAGAGGGTACAATCTCATCTAAACTTATTTTTTTATATGGATTAAACATTGTTCTTTCAAGTTTAAGCTTATTAAAAATTCTTTCTTCTGCTAATATATCAAGTGGTTTACTATATTTGTCTTCGAACCAAAATTTTAAAAAATAAAAAGGAAGGTCCGAATATTTAAATTCAAGTTTTTCAATCAATTCACTATCTACAATTGATTTAAATATTTTTTCCTCATAATTTCTTTTTAGAAATAGATTTTCAGTAACAGGTGTTGAAAATGATGATCTTGAATTAGTTTTATAAAATCTTGTATTTGGCTTTTCTCTTCTATTTAAAGTCTCTTCATAAAATGGGATCCATGGTCTTAACCTAGCGTAGTGAGATAACATTTCTTTTAATGTAATTTCTCCTTTATCTGCAAGTTTTTTTTTTGGGAATAGCTGATTAAGACTTGTATTTAAAGAAAGATTCCCGATCTCATATTCTTGAATAACTAAAGGCATAGTAGCTAGGATTTTAGTAATCGATGATAGATCAAATACATGGTTGTTCTCAAGTTTATTTAATTTTTTATAAGTATGATATCCAAAACTTTTATTGTATACAATTTTACCTTTTTTTGAGACTAACATCTGAATTCCTGGAGCCATCATTGAGTCTATAGCAGATATAGCAATTGAATCTAGATATGAAAGTTTTTTTTGATCAAAACCTTCATAAGCAGGTCTTGAGTATCCAAGAGTATTATTCTTATCAATTGATATACCATGATTTACTTGATAAAAATTATTTGAGACAGGTAATTTTCCTTTAAAAGACCTTATACCTGTCAATAAATCAGCCATGATTTCTTGAGAGATCATATTGTTTTGATAACCCACAATAATTGAATTGAAACTATCAATTTTTTCAAAAGAATTCAAACTATATGGATTAAGGAATAAACTTAATATTACATTATTGTTCTCCCCTATTCTCTCAATAATTTCAGATATATTTTTGGGTATTATATTTGAAGAATATGGACTAGAACTTGATCCATGATAAGATATTATTATACCATCATATTTTGTTTTTTTAAAGAGAGGATCATAATCTTTTAAATTATAGGAATCAACATCAACATATTTTTTTAGTTTATTAGAGAGATAGGTTGATTCATTTCCAAATGAAACATGTAAGTATTTTTTATCTTTTAAAAGAGGAAGAGATCTGGAGTTGTTTTTTACTAATGTTATTGCTGACTCCATTGCTCTTGAATACAAGAGGGTGTCTTTTGGGGTATTAACTCTCTCAAGAATATTTTCAGAAGAAATCTTTATCGTGCCATCTAAATTAGATTTAGCTTTTAGAGATAAGATTTTTTTTACTGACTCAGATAATCTACTCATCGGGATCTTACCTCTTTTTAGCTTTTCTGCAATTAGATTGATACCCTTAGTAACATCTGTAGAGATCAAGATAATATCATTTCCAACCTCAAAAGCCCTCAGATCAACATTGATATTAGGATCTTGAAGAACACCTTTCATGTCAAGTGCATCTGTTACTGTGATACCGGTAAATTTATATTCTTCTCTTAAAAGATTATTTATTGTTTTTTTTGACAATGAAGAGGGATATTTTTTATCTAAAGATGGAACACTAAGATGAGCTGTCATAACAGACTCTACAACACCATCATCAATTAGTTTCTTAAAAGGATATAGCTCAACTTCATTAAGTCTTTTCATACTTCCATTAATTACAGGAAGTGTTTTGTGAGAATCTTTGTCAGTATCCCCATGACCAGGAAAATGTTTAACTGATGTAAACACACCTGCCTCTTTATGTCCATTTATGTATGCTTTTGCTTTTTGATATACATTCTCAGGATCTTCACCAAAAGATCTATTTCCAATTATTGGGTTTTTTGAATTATTATTAACATCAACAGATGGAGAAAAATTATAATTAATTCCAAGAGCCTTATTTTGCTCTGCCATTCTTTTTGATATATTTTTGACTAGATTATTGTCTTGGATAGCGCCAAGTGTCATGTTCCAGGGATGGGGAAAAACATCAGACAATCTTTGTGATGGACCCCATTCAGCATCCATAGCAACTAACAAGGGTGTTTTAGAAAGTGCTTGAAACTTATTTAGCCATTCAATGTGAGATTTTGTTGTACCAATTGAAAATATTAAACCACCTATTTTATTTACTTCAACTAGTTTTTTTATTTCTTCAAAATCTGACTGCTCTGGTGATACCCAATTAACAAATAATTGTGCAATTTTTTCTTCTAATGAAAGAGAATTATAAATACTATCTACCCACTGTTTCTTTTTATTACTTAACTCAGAATAAATATCCTGTGAATAAATTAACGAGGTATTAAATAAAATTATAAATAAAAGAAGTTTTTTCATTTTCAAATAAATTTTGACAACCAAGAAGAACTTAGCTTGATTTCAAAATTATTTAAAAGTTCTTTCTTAGTACTTACTGTCATATTGAATATAACAGTTTCTGGTGAAAAAGATCCATTTTTTAAATTGTTTTTTAAATCTTTTAGAGTAGTTGATTTAATTAACGAACCCATTTTATAGTTGACCGTAAGTCTGTCTAATAAGTTCTTGTTTATAGTATTGGAAATATCTTTTAATAGCTGAAGTGAATAGTCAATTGAACATCCTCCAATTGGGTTAAATTCTTCATTAACTGCTATGACTAAAAAACGATTATGTAATATATTAAAAGATGCTTGCAGCTCTTTATCATGAGCTATCCAATTATTCACAAATAATTCTGATTTTTTATTAATGACATCAACATCAGATTCAGTAAAATTATCATTGGATTGGTAGATCCATATTCTTGATTCATCAGGTATTTTATCAAATTCTACTTTCATAAATCTTCTGCTTTTTCAATCATTTGAGCAATATCTAAAACATCCATATTTTTTTGTTTAGCTGTCATACCATCACTCATCATAGTGTTACAAAAAGGACAACTTACAGCAACTATATCTGAATCTGTATTTATAGCCTCTTCTGATCTTTTAATATTTATATCTTGATTTCCTTTTTCAGGCTCTTTAAACATTTGGGCACCACCAGCACCACAACATAAAGATTTTGATTTACAACTCTTCATTTCAATTAACTCAGCATCAAGTTTCTCAATAACTTCTCTTGGAGCTTCATAAATACCATTTGCTCTTCCTAAATAGCATGGATCATGATAAGTTATCTTCTTGCCCTTGTAGTATCCTCCACCAATTGTAATTTTATTATCTTTTATAAGGTTATTAATAAAAGTAGTATGATGAATAACTTTATAGTTGCCCCCCAATTCAGGATACTCGTTCTTAATTGTATTAAAGCAGTGCGGACAAGTTGTAATTATATTTTTGATATTATATGAATTTAATATTTCAATATTGGAAATAGCTTTCATCTGAAATAGAAATTCATTACCTGCTCTTTTTGCCGGATCACCAGTACAAGACTCCTCTTTACCTAAAATAGCGTATGAAATATTCGCTTTGTTTAATATTTTAACAAAAGCCTTAGTCACCTTTTTTGAACGATCATCAAAACTACCAGCACATCCAACCCAAAATAAGTACTCTGGGCTTTCACCTTTTGATTTAAGATCTGATAAAATAGGTACTTTCATATTGTTTTATTTAGTTTCCTCGTCATCAAAGACCTCAATTGTTACTTTTTTCTCTACAAGATCAGTAAACTTTCCATTATACCTAGTAGCTTTAACTAGATGGTTATCTATCCAATGATAGTTACCACCTCTTGGCTTACCCATCAACAAACTATGGTATTTAAACCCGTTATCTTCTAACCATTTTTCTGTTACTTCCCTGTGAGACTCAATTCTAGCAGTAAAGAAACAAATGATATGACCTTTATCATACCAATTATTTATTGTTTCAAGAGCATCGGGATATAGTTTTGCTGTAGCCATTCTATCAGGCTCTTCGTTAGGAATATCATCGCATATAGTTCCATCAATATCTATTAAATAATTTTTGATACCCTCTGGTAGGATTGGACTGACTGTCTCTCCTTTTTCTATTTTCTGATGTAAATAATTTTCTACTTCTTCTTTTTTCATGTTTATTGTGTTTCTTCAGCCCATAACTCTCTGTCTAGTTGATTATATGGCCATGGAGCTCCATTATTTTCTATGTTGTTCATCATATTATTTAAATCCGGATGAGCGGATGATTCTTCCATTATCAAGTATTGTCTCATATCCATAATGATGGATAAGGGATCAATGTTTATTGGACATGCATCTACACATGCATTACACGATGTGCAGGCCCAAAGTTCTTCTTTTGAAATATAGTTATCAAGTAGTCTATCTCCATCATCGATGAATTCTCCTTTATTTTTTGAAATATTCAAAGAGACTTTCTCTAGCCTGTCTCTTGTATCCATCATTATTTTTCTTGGTGATAATTTTTTTCCAGTTTGATTTGCAGGACATTCGCTAGTACACCTTCCACATTCTGTACATGAATATGCGTTCATTAACTGAACCCAATTTAGATCTAGAACATCAGATGCACCAAATTTTTCTACTTGATTATTTTCGTTAGAAGCTTTCTCTGGATAAAACATAAGCATTACTTCATTTTTAACTGATTCAAGAACACCAAACTTTCCTTTTTCTTCAAGATTTGAGTAATATGTATTTGGAAACGCTAATAAAATATGCAAGTGTTTAGAATAGTATAAATAATTAAGAAAAAAAAGAATACCTAATATGTGTAACCACCAAAAAATTCTCTCGTATAAATAAACTGTTGAGGTATCAAAGGAATCAAAAATAGGAACTAAAAATGATGATACAGGAAATGATCCTGCTTTGTAATAACCATCAAAACCACGATCTTGAAGGATTAAATCTGTAGCATTCATTGAAAGAAATAATAGCATCAGGACAACTTCAAAATAAAGAATATTATCTGCGTCAAATTTAGGCCAACCCTTCATTTCAGCACTTAAAAACCTTTTAATCTTCATAATATTTCTTCTAGTCCAAAAAATAACAACTGATATTAAAACTAATAATGCAAGAATTTCGAAAGAAGCAATTAAAAAATCGTAAAAAAATGGATTGAAATACTTTGAAAAAAATCTGTGTGATCCTGTTACACCATCAATTAGTATTTCAAGTAATTCAATATTTATTATTATAAAGCCTATATAAACAATTACATGTAAAAAGCCAGATATAGGTTTTGTGACCATCTTAGACTGACCAAGAGCTATACGAACTAGATTAGAAAGCCTCTTGGATGGATTATCAGTTCTATCAATTGGTTTTCCCATCTTAATTACTTTAATCAATCTTTGAATATTTCTAACAAAGAAACCTAAAGCAAAAATTAAGATTAATGAGAAGATTATATTGGGAAGAATTTCAACCATTTATTTTCTACCAAAAATTGAAAAATGAACATATTTTTTTGGATTTTCATTTATATCATCAATCAACTTATTCAAGCTAAGAATTGAAGAATTCAGATTTTCATACAATTCATCCTTATTTATTAATTTACCTAAACTGGAAGATCCTGAATTTAAATTTTGAATTACAGAATTTATACCTTCGGTAGATTCTTTTATCTCAGTAAGAACATTTGATATTCCAAACTCATTCAAGTCCTGTGTAACTTTAGAGAGATTATTGCTAATTGATTCAATATTATCTAACGTATTATTAATCTTATCATTCTTTTCATTTAATGTATTCTCGATTATAGAAGCAGATTTATCTATTGCTTTTATAGCAGAGGTTAAGAATTCTATAGATTCTTTAATATTTTCTTGAGTTTCAATATTTAAAACATTAGATGCACCAGTGAATATAGAATCAACACTAGTAATTGTACTTTGAAGCTGTCTTGAGAGAGGTTCAATTTGCCTATTAATTAATTCAGTCAATCCAGGTCTAACACTAGATTTGAGAGTATCACCTGACTGAGCAATCGATTGTCTATCAAATATCGGTTCTATTGAAATAGCAAGGCCACCAAGAACACCAGTTTCATATATTGAAGCTGTACTTTTTGAAGAAAAATTCAATTTATCTTTAACTTTTACAGTAACCAAAATTTTTGTGGAATTAGGAAGAAAATCCAACTCTGTCACATTACCTATTGATAGGCCGTTGATCATTACATTTGCACCAACTAATAGTCCATCTACCTCATCATAAACAGCATATAATGTTTTTTGCCTATCTAATAAAGATGTACCCTTTAAATAATTAAACCCAAATATGAATAAAAGTATAGAGGTAAGTACAAATATTGCTGCTTTAATTTCTTTAGATAGTTTCAAGGTAGTTTAGTTTTATATGTGTAAAAATAAGAATTATTTAGTTAGTTAAATATCAAGAAACATTGTCAGTTTAAACTCATTCCCTATTATCTTCGAATTTAACTATAAAAGAAGATTGATAACCACTCTTTTTTGCCTCATCTAGAGATTTTTTTGCTTCTTCTAAAGTATTGTGCTTACCATAAAAATACTTATACAAGTTACCGTCCTTTACTACATCGACTGACTTTAATCCTCTAAAGTTATATGGCTTAAGCTCCAAAAGTTTAGCACTTGCTGCAATTTGAATCCTGTATGATGTTTTAGACTCATTTAAATCATTACTTAAATTAGTTGTTGATAAATTTTGAAAAAAATCATTTTTATAGTCAATTACAGCAGAGGCAATTGCATCAGCCATTTCATTTTGACCCCTAACTGAATTAAGATATGCACCCTCAGAATTATTTGTCAGAAAACCTGTTTCAACTAGAACACTAGGCATGTAGGTATATTTCAGAACAATAAAACCAGCTTGCTTAACTGTTCTATTTCTTCTCTTAAGCTTATTAACAAAACTATTTTGAATATAAGATGCAGCAACAATACTTTGATCAAGGTATTCCTCTTGCATAAGAGTTAGACCAATTACAGACTCAGGATTATTTGGGTCAAAACCTTCATATTTATTTATATAATCTTCTTCAAAAAATATAACAGAGTTTTCTTTTTTTGCTACCTCAAAGTTTCTCTGATTGGCATGAAGACCTAAAACAAATGTTCCGGCACCATATGCTTGAGATGTATGAGAGTCGCAGTGGATAGAAATAAAAAGCTGAGCATTTGATCTATTGGCAATATTAGCTCTTTCAAATAAGTTAACAAATACATCACTCTTCCGAGTGTATACTACTTTAACACTATTATCTTCTAATTTTTTTCCAAGCTTTAGAGCAATACTTAATGCGATTTTCTTTTCTAAATATCCATTCCCAGTATTACCGGGGTCTTTACCACCATGACCAGCATCAACAACAACAGTAAATTGAGAGTTTAGATTTTGCTGAGAAAATATAGGGTTTGTTATTGACAGCAATAATAATAGAAAAATTAACCTAAATGAATTCATCAAGTAAATTATTATAATAAAATTATGATTAATTTTGATCAACCTAAGTGTCTTGTTAATAACTCAATTTCAAATCTTGAAAAAAAACTTAATAGCTTTTATAGTTATATCATTTCTTTTAGGTCTAAATATTATTTACTCTCAAAGTAATTCTCAAGAAATAGATACTCTTAATTTTGTTGAACAAGACAAAAAACCTCTTCTTCTAGATAATATTAAATATGATGCTACCGATTCAATTGTAATTGATCAAAAAAACAATAAGATAATACTCTATAACAACGCTAAAATTGTATATAGAGATATAGAATTAACATCTGGCCTAATAATATTAGACTATAAAGAGAATATTGTAAACGCAGGAAGAATTGCTGATAGTAAAGGAAATCTGAGCCAATACCCAACTTTTAAACAAGGTGGAAATATTGTAAATCCTGATTCAATTAAGTATAATTTTGATAATCAAAAAGCTTTAATATGGAATTCAAAATCAGAAGAGAACGGGATGAATATTCTTTCTACTTTAACAAAAAAACAAAATGATTCAGTTTATTATCTCAAAGATGGAAAAGTTACTACAGGGGGTAATCTTATGGGGGACGAAACTGAAGAAGCAGATTATTTTTTCAAAATAAGAAAAGGTAAGCTTGTTCCTGGAGGAAATATTGTTACTGGATTTACAAATCTATTTGTAAAAAATGTTCCCACTCCAATTGGTCTCCCATTTGCATATTTTCCATCCCAGCAAACAAAAGATTCTGGCTTTATAATTCCAAATATTAATGAAAGTAATGAGAGAGGATATTCTCTTCAAAATGGAGGATATTATCTCCCTATATCAGAAATTTTTGATCTTACACTACTTGGGGATTATTATACAAATGGAAGTTACGGTGTAAATATAAGTTCCATGTATAGAAAAAGATATAAATACAATGGAAATTTCTCTGTTAGATATGAGAACCTAATAAATGGAGAAAGAGGTCTACCAGGATATGGTAAATCTACTGTATATAATATTAGATGGAGTCATTCGAAAGATTCGAAATCTTCTCCCTACTCCTCATTTAGTGCATCAGTTAATTTTGGAAGTAGTGACTACTTTAGAGAATCTGTTAATCAATTAAACACTGCTAATTTTTTAAATAACAACCTTAGCTCATCTGTTTCATACTCAAAGACAATTCCTGGATCTGCTGGCATAAGACTTTCATTGAATGCTAATATGTCTCAAAACACACAATCAAAGGAGGTAAATCTAACACTTCCTACTTTAACACTTAACACATCAAGGTTTTATCCTTTTGAAAGAAAAGGTAGATCTAAAAAAGGATTTTTTCAGAATATTAATATTCAATATTCATCAAAGGCAGAAAATAGAGCAATTTTTTCAGATGATCTTTTACTAAAAAAAGGCATGTTTGAGAATGCAAAAAATGGAGTTCAACATACGATCCCTTTTACAACAAATTTTAAGATAGCAAAACACTTTAGTATAAGCGTTGGAGGTAGATATCAAGATACTTGGAATTTCAAAACTATTAAATACAACGATTTCTCAGAAGAAAATGGTGTTGTTAAAGATACAGTTTCAGGATTTGAACGATTTGGAATCTATAATTATAATGCGAGTATTACAACAAAAGTCTATGGTATAATTAATTTTAAACCAAAGAACAGGATTCAGTCTATAAGACATACTATGACTCCTACAATATCATATTCCAACAATCCTAGTTTTGAAAAATATTATGACACATATATAATTGATGCTAACGGAAACACAGCAGAATATACAAGATTTGAAGGGGGGTTATATGGGGTTCCTGGAAAAAACTATTCTAGTAGTATTGGGATATCGATTCAAAATACAATTGAGGCCAAACTAAAACCAAAAGATTCAACAGAAACTGAACTTAGAAAAGTTAATATTTTTAAAAATCTAAATTTAAGCACAAACTATAATGTTGCAGCTACCGAGTTTAAATGGTCACCAATTAGAGTTTCTGGGAGTTTTGATATAACAAATGGATTTACTGTAAATTCAGGTGCAACATTTGATCTTTACGCCTTAGATGAAAATAATAGCAGAATTAATGTCTTTAATGTAAAAAATGGAGGAGGTTTATTTAGATTAACGAGTGCAAACCTATCTACACAATATCAGATAAACAACAATACATTTAAACGTGGCCAAACTGAAGAACAAATTTTAGAATCCACCTCTGGAGGGGGAAGAGCTGATGATCTATTTGGTGTTTCTCAAGATTTTTCAAATTCTAGACAATATTTAGAAGAAGAGGAAGAAGAGGAAGAAGAAATTGATCTTCAAAAATATAGATATACAATGCCATGGTCTCTTAATCTTGCATACTCTCTAACTTACAATAATGCTAGAGGTCAAAATGATTTTTCTACAAATTCACTTATGGTTTCTTCTAACTTAAGTCTTACTCCAAAATGGGCAGTTGGAGTTTCATCTGGATATGATTTTAAACAAAAAGGCTTTACATATACTCAGATTAGATTTGATAGAGACTTAGATAGTTGGAGATTAGATTTTTCTTGGGTACCTTTCAGTCCCAGAGCATCTTGGAATTTCTTCATAGGTATTAAATCTGGACTTTTAAGTGATCTTAAGTATGAAAAAAGATCTGAACCTGATAGAACTTTATAAATGAAAAAAATAATTAATACAAATAATTCACCAGCTCCTATAGGACCATATAATCAAGCCGTATTAAAAAATAATATGTTATTTATTTCTGGTCAAATAGCATTAGATCCTATTTCAATGACTTTAAATAATGGTTCAATTATAGATGAAACTCACCAAGTGATGAAAAACTTAAAGAATATTTTAATTGAAGCAAAAATGGACTTTAAGAATGTTGTAAAATCATCAATTTTTTTATCAGACATGAGTTATTTTAATGATGTAAATGAAGTATATGGAAGTTACCTTGAAACTGGAATGGAACCTGCAAGAGAAACGATAGCAGTAAAAACATTACCTATAAATGTAAATGTAGAGATATCAATGATAGCTGTAACTTAACTATTTAAGAATGTTTCTTTTGTGATATTCAACAAGACCTTCAATTGGTCTTTTGATAAACCTACCCGTTTTCAGATTATATTTTTTTCCAATTCTTGTAATCTCATTCTGGAGATAAAATGCAATAGACCCTACGTAATGAATATCAACTGAACTAAAATCGTCATATTGGAGTATTTGATAATCAATAAATCTCTCCAATCCTTTAAAAATTATTTCTTTGAAATATTCATTTGATTTATTTTCAATTAAAAAACGAGCAAAACTAGCTAAGTATGTGTTAGGATTTTCTTCTCTGTAAAGCTTATTCTTAATTGTGTTAGGAGTTAAATCATAGTTTTTAGCAAATTCATCTCTTAAAATTTCAGGCATTTTATTAAAATAGTAGGCTCTTATAAGGTATTTTCCATAATAGTTACCGCTTGCATAATCCATAAGCACATAACCAAGTGAATGGACTTTTTGAATAACATTTTTACCATCATAATAAGAACAATTAGAGCCTGTACCAATAATGTTAACAATAGAGGGAACTCCTTCATCTACTGCAGAGTATACTGCAGCATAAGTGTCTTCTTTAATATCAAAATCACTTTTTGTAAAAATTGATTTAAATACTTTTAAAATTCTGTTTTGTGTGGATTCAACTCCACAACCAGCCCCATAAAAAAAAAGTTTTTCAATATTATTTCTGTTTTTATAAATATCAAAATTATTTTTTATTCGCTCGTTTAATATTTCATTAGAGAGCATCTGAGGATTTAGCCCTAGTGTTTGGGTTGAGAACAACTCATCACCGTTTTTATCTAGTGCTATCCAATCAGTTTTAGTAGACCCACTATCAACTATTAAAATCATTTTAATTTATATTGAGAAGATATGTTTAGATAAATCAAGTAACTTATTTGAATAGCCACACTCATTATCATACCATGATATTATTTTAAAGAAATTAGAGTTTAGTTCCATGCCTGCATTAGCATCAAAAATTGAAGTTCTTTTATCTCCAATAAAGTCTTGGGAAACAACTGGGTCATCACAATAACCAAGTATTCCATTAAGATCATTTTTAGATGCATCTAACATTGAATTTTTAATTTCTTCATAGCTTGTTTTTTTATTTAACCTAACTGTAAGATCAACAACGGAAACATTTGCAGTTGGAATTCTAAATGCCATTCCAGTTAGCTTACCCTCAAGAGATGGGATTACTTTTGTAACAGCTTTTGCTGCACCAGTAGAACTTGGAATAATATTTAAAAGCGAGCTCCTTCCTCCTCTAAAATCTTTTCTTGAAGGACCATCAACAGTAAATTGTGTAGCAGTAGCAGCATGAACTGTAGTCATTAGACCTTCCTCTATTCCAAAGTTATCATTTAATACCTTAGCAATAGGAGCTAAACAATTAGTAGTACAAGAAGCATTTGAAACAATTGTATCAGATGATTTTGCTTCCCTGTGGTTTACTCCCATTACAAACATTGGAGCATCTGCACTAGGTGCAGAAATTACAACTTTCTTAGCACCTGAATCTAAGTGAGAAGAAGCAGTATCAAGAGTGGTAAAAATACCAGTACACT
The DNA here is from genome assembly GCA_016780245.1 of Flavobacteriaceae bacterium. GTDB lineage: Bacteria > Bacteroidota > Bacteroidia > Flavobacteriales > Flavobacteriaceae > Marisimplicoccus. The sequence goes on from JADHME010000010.1 coordinate 26,407, forward strand.
CAGCTACTAAATCAGTATTCATTCCTAACCAATCAATATTTTTGGGATCTCTTTCAGCAGTAATCTGTACTTTTTTTCCATTAACAATCAAACTACTATCACTTACTTCAACAGATCCATCAAAAAGTCCATGGACTGAATCATATTTCAATAGATAAGCTAAATGATTTATATCTAGAAGATCATTAATACATGTAACGTTAAACTCATCATTATTAATAGCAGACCTAAAAACTAATCTACCTATTCTACCAAAACCATTAATACCAATATTTATTGCCATTTTTTAAAAAATTAAATTGAAATTATATCACAAACCCTTACAAGGTCATCATCAATATCTTGACCTCCTTTTAAGGCATCATCGATTGGGATAGCAACTATTTTATCACCGACGATTCCTATCATTATTTTACTTTTATTTTCCAGCAAACAGTCAACTGCAAATACACCCATTCTTGAAGCTAAGACTCTATCAAAACAAGAAGGAGAACCTCCTCTTTGGATATGGCCAAGAATTGAAACTCTAGTTTCATAGTGTGGAAAGTTTTTTTCTATATAAGAAGAAAATTTAAACACATTGTCTCCAATTTTTTCTCCCTCGGAGACAACAATTATGCTTGAGGACTTTCCAGATTTTTCACTATGTTTTAGAGATTTTAACAATCTATCAAGATCCATATTTTTCTGTGGAATTAAAACTTCTTCTGCACCAGCTCCAATTCCCGCATTTAAAGCAATATGACCTGAACCTTTACCCATAACCTCAATAAAAAAAAGTCTATTGTGTGAAATAGCAGTATCTCTAATTTTATCAATTGCCTCTACAGCTGTGTTAAGCGCGGTGTCATAGCCCAGAGAACATCTAGTTCCAGAAAGATCATTATCAATAGTACCTGGAATTCCAACAACTTTTACACCATGTTCTTCTTCAAAAACTTTACCTCCCTCTAAAGATCCATTTCCACCGATTATTACCAGAGAGTTTATTTCATATTTATCTAAAGTCTGTTTTGCCTTTACCCTACCCTCTTTAGTTCTGAACTCATTGCACCTTGCAGATTTTAAGATAGTACCACCTTTATTAACAATATTTTTAACTGATCTTGCATTTAGTTTTTTAATGTCATCTGAAATTAATCCTTGATAACCTTTATAAATACCAAAACAATCTATTTTATGAAATTCAGCAGATCTAACAACTGCTCTTAAAGCTGCATTCATTCCGGGAGAGTCACCTCCTGATGTTAGTACGCCTATTTTATTTATTTTACTTACCAATTCTAGTTAAAGTTGCACAAATTTACTTATAAATTCTATTATTTTAAATGATTCTTAATATTTAAAAGCTAAGATTACCTGTTTTTTTCAACAAGCTTAGATAGAAGATCTCGAAAAGTTTGAAAATCAACTTGATATGTTAAACCAACACCTTGAGTGTAACCCAACTTATCACCAATGTACCTAAATTCATTTTCTCTATTAAATACTTTAGCTTTAAGAGATCCATCTTCATTTAGAATAAAATCAATTTGAACATCTCCAATTATTAAAGTTTCTTCTATTCCACCTATTGGGACACCAATTTTTCCATTAAAAAGGATTCTATCACTAATTTCTGTAGATAAAGTTACTCCAAATCTATCCTCTGTTTTAATATCAAGTATATCACTTTTATCTCCCTGCAAGTAATTTAAACCAACCTTTAGTGGACCCTGGGAACCTCCTAATAAATCAGTAAAGACATCAGATACTTTTTCATAGATATTATTTGTTATTCCCTCAATAGAAACACTAACTTCATTAATAAATATACCTTGAGTCAAAAGAGAGATAGCTTGAAGTTGTCTCACTTCAGGATCATTTAATTTATAATTAATTTCTGATGTTACAGTACTACTTGTATTTGGAAAGTAAATCTCAAAATCTGGGCTGTTTGGTTTTGTTAAATTTCCAGTAAGCTTAATTTCAACATCAGTAGGAATTTTTTTGTTAAAATTTGGATTATCCAGAAGCAGGGCTGGATTTGAACCACCAGGTACTTCATAGGTTGCAAGTAAATCCATTTGAGCCCCAAGAGGCTCACCATCCCATACTATTGTCCCACCATCTTTTAATTTAAATTTTTTATCAATTAAAGCAAGATCTTTAAAATTATATTCACCTTCAGTAGTTATATAATCTCCATAAATATTAAATTTTCCATCCGAATCTATTTCCATAAATAGGTTGCCATTTCCAGTCCCACTTATATAGCTTCCTGTTTCCTGATCTATTGTTATATCTACTTGGGCATTATTATCAATTTCAAGGTCAATATTTAAGTCAAGAGTTTTATTATTTAACTGATTGATATCTTCAAATAAATTATTCTCATTGTATAGATTTGAATTGTTTAAGTCATTAAATTCAATAAAAGAAAAGTCATCAATTGAGTAGTTATTAGATCTGGGTATTGTAATATATGTTCCTGGCTTTGTTATTGCATCAATATCAATTGCTACCTGATCAGTTGGACCTATAATTGAAATTTGACCATCGATGAATGCTTTACCATAGAAGTTTTCATCTTTATTAAATTCTTTATTTAAAATAAATAACCTGTCAGATTGGAATAGTAAACCTAAATTCCAGTCCTTATAATTTGTGTGGTTGATTTTACCATTTAAAGAAGAAGAAGATTTTGAATCAATATGACCTATTGATATATTATTAAATTCAATATTTTGATTATATAGTGTAAGCTCTGAATTATCATTTATTAAGTATTCAATATTTAGATATGGAATGAAAAATTTCGAATTATTTAATATTAAACTTCCATTATGTTGAATATTATCATACGCACCCCATAGATTTACTTGTCCAGAAATTGAACTAGAAATTTCCTTTAAAGTATTTGAGCCAATTTTTTCAACAAATGATATATCAAAGTCATTAAAATTTATATCTAAGTCTAAATTGGGTTTTTCATTAATTGCAATAACTGTTCCTTCAGACTCAAGAGTAATATTTTCGTTTTTTAATAATTTTAAATCAACTGAGTATGAATCAAAATCTGTATTTCCAAAAGCATTAAGTTCTAAATTACCTAATTGATATTCTTTGATATTAATATCTTTTATTGAAGCATTTAAACTAAGTGTTCTGTTTGTCTCACTCCTGTTTAACTTTATTTTAGACTCAACATAACCAGAAATTGGGTTTTTATTTATTTCATAGAAATTTTGAATAAATAAGTTTGAAAGTTCAAAATTTAAATCAATATCATTCTCATTATTATAAAAACCATTGATTAAAATGTTAGAGCCAAGATTTGATTCTAAATTAAGTTTGTTATCAACCCATTGAATATTAAAATCATAATTATTATTTGTTTCTATGAAGTCATCATCTAGAATTTCATTTATTTCACTTAGCTCAGTTAAATATATTTTATCATTGGATGCATCAATATTAATTTCTTTCAATTTTAAATTAGATTGGATAAAATTTTTAACTGAAAAGTCAATTTCAATATTAGTCTCAGCACTAATATTATTTATATTTTTTATAGGGATGGCCTCTAGAGATATATTACCAGATGCATTCAGCCTCTTATTTAAGAGATTACCATAAATTTGGTAATCTAGCCTTAAATTTTCTCTGGTTATTCCAAGTTTGGATAATAAATTATTATTTACAATACTAGCATCAAAATCAACATTTGTAAGATTATCATTTTTAACAATCTCAACATCTCCATCAAAGGTTATTTGTTGACCTGGTATTATTCTAAATCTTGAGTCCAATTTCAAGTTATCTAGATTAATAGAACTTAATAACTCATCATCTTTTAAAAGATTTAAAATAATATTAAAGTCAAATGAAGTTTTCTCTTTAAATAAGCCAGTACCATAAATATTTGCAGAAGATTCATAGGTGTTGTTTTCAGAAAAACTATAATTTACAAGGTCTTTATTAAGGTTAATATTTCCATCAAGAATTGGAAGAGTAAATTGTTGATTTAAATTTAATGTTTTACTTAGTTCTTCTTCACTAATGTCAATATCAAATAAATCTATTGAAACCTCATAATCATTTGTCAATATATCTTTAAAAACTCCACTTGATTTAAGTTCTAATAGCTCTGTTTTTAAATTCAATTTTTCAAGGATAATTTCTTCTTTTAATCCTTCAAATATTATTTCTCCCTGGATAATAGTTTTATCTTCTATATTTTGATCTATAAAATTAAAATTACCTGCATTTATGCTAAATTCTAGAGAAGATTTTTGAAAATTATTAAGCTTGTTTTGATTATCTAACTGAAAATTTATACTCCCTCTTACAAATTGATCATCAGATACTAAATTAGAATTAGAAAAGTTTATTAAACCATCACTATAGCTCATCTGTGAATTAAACTCTTCAATTTTTAAATCATTTACTTTACCTGAAAAACTATTTAATTTAACAAATAGACCATCATTATTATTAATTTCATATACATTCAGCTCATCGATCACAATACTATTTTGAACTGAATCAATGATTAATTTAACACTTGAGTTTAATATATTAACTCTATCAAAGAATATATTATCAATTATTTTTTCAAATTTAGTATCAAGCTTGTTTTGTTTATTGTTTGTAAGATTAATTGATATATCAAGACCTTCGATGTTTAGAGAATTATTTAAACTTAAATCTGAAACCAGTGGAAAGAAATTCGTTCTAAGTGTCTCAAGAAAAAGTATAGTATCAGATTCTTTATTTGATAATGAAATTTCATTAAAAACAACTTCACCTTTTAAATTAAATGATGAGTTTCCAATTTGTAAATAATTGTTACTATCAATGTTTATATAATTTATTACACTTTGCTTAAGATAATTTTGAACTCCAGAGGTATTTAAAGCCACATAAAGTGAAGCAATTAGCATTATTCCAACCGCAAAAATTATTAAAAGTATTTTTTTTAAATTCTTAATGACTATTCTTGATTAAATTTGTATTACAAAGATAGTAATGTCAAATAAAGATATTTACATACTAGGCATTGAATCTTCTTGCGATGATACATCTGCAGCAGTTTTAAAAAATGACACAGTTCTGTCAAATAAAATTGCTAACCAGTCAATACATAAAAAATATGGAGGTGTAGTACCTGAATTAGCTTCCAGGGCACATCTTTCAAACATAATACCAGTTGTTGAATCAGCTATAAAAGAATCTGGAATTTCTTTAAATGATGTATCAGCAATTGCCTTTACAAGGGGTCCAGGTCTAATGGGCTCTCTTATTGTTGGAACTGAATTTGCAAAATCACTTGGGGTTTCACTTGAAGTTCCTGTAATTGAGGTTAATCACATGCAAGCACACATATTATCTAATTTTATTGATAATGGTAAAGAAAAGCCAGATTTTCCTTTTCTTGGAGTAACTATATCGGGTGGTCATACTCAGTTCATTTTAGTTGAAGATTATTTTAAGATGGATATACTTGGGGAAACTTTAGATGACGCAATTGGAGAAGCTTTTGACAAGTGTGGAAAAAAAATTGGATTGGGTTACCCAGCTGGACCAGAAATTGATAAATTATCAAAAATGGGAGACGAACATAAGTTTAATTTTCCTCTGCCTAGAGTTGAAGGCGGAAATATAAGCTATAGTGGAACTAAGACAGCTTTTATTAATTTTCTTCACAAGAATGTAAATAAGAATAAAAATTTTATTGATGAAAATTTGCATGACATATGCGCGTCAATTCAAAAAAACCTAGTAGATAACTTGTTAAATAAAGTCAAATTTTTAGCAACAAAGAACAATCTTAATTCAATAGTATTTGGAGGTGGTGTATCTGCAAACAGTTATCTTAAAAATAGATTAAATTATGAGTCAAGAGAAAATAATTGGGAAATCTTTATTCCTGAGCTTGAATATACCACAGATAACGCTGCTATGATTGGAATTGTAGGTTATTTAAAGTATTCTACATCTGAAATATCAGATTTAAAATCTACACCTTTACCAAGATATAGTTTCTAATGAATTTATTTTTTTCAAATTTTAGCCAAACTGATAATGAGATAATAGTCAATGAAAATGACAGTAGACATATATTAAAATCATATAGAAAAGGTATAGGGGATATACTTAATTTTACTAATGGAAATGGCCTTTTAGCAGAATGTAAAATAATAGAAAAAGGAAAAAAAATTAAAGTTAAAATAGTAAAAATATCAAAGAATAAACCTAATAAAGTATCAATTCATATTGCAATCTCTCCTCTAAAAAATCCATCTAGATTTGAATGGTTTGTTGAAAAAGCGACGGAGATTGGTATAAATGAAATAACTCCAATTATAACCAAGTATTCAGAAAAAAAGAAAGTAAATCATGAAAGGCTTGAGAGGATTTCTATTAGCTCTTTGAAGCAATCGAACCAACTATTCAAACCTAAGATTAACAGTACTGAAAAATTTTCTGATTTTATAAAAAATAATAGTGATCAAAAGATAATGGCAAATCTTAAGACAAAAAATATTTTAGCAAAAGGGTCTATAAACTCAAATCAAATTTGTCTTGTTATTGGTCCTGAAGGTGGATTTTCAGATGATGAGATTCAAGAGGCAAAAAATAATAAAA
>JADHME010000011.1 GCA_016780245.1 Flavobacteriaceae bacterium
CAGAACCCAAAAAAGAAAAAATAAAGATGGAACATATGAAAGTAATCTTGGAATTTTATTCTTAATTAACAAATCATCAAAAGTAGAGGCAGTAGATTTTGCAATTCTTTTAAAAAATGATAAAATTATTTTTCTCCCAATGAAATTAATAATTATAACTACTGTTACTATTGAAATTAAAATTAGTCCAGAAGCTAACAGTTCAGATATACTTACTGGGAGCCCATAATTACTAAGAAATTCTAAAATTTGATCTTTAAACATTTTACAAAAATAAAAAACCCACCTTAAAGGTGGGTTTTTTTCTAATAAAAATTGGTTTATTAGTTGTTAATTGATACAAGTTCTAAGAGCCCATAATTTTGATGCTCACTTGCAGATTGAACGCCCTCTCTTAGTTTTAGTCCTTTAAAAGTCTTTCCTAAGTCATCCCAGCCTGTTCTTGTGACACCTGGAACTCCAACATTAAAGAAAAAATGGGTAATGCCTTCATATGCATTTTCTGTTCTCTCATAAATTTTTGAAAGTGCCCACCATCTATGCTGACCCATCATAATTTCATTATTAACCATAGGTTTGATTATTTCAGATTCCCAAGATTCAAAATCATCTGACTTAGCAATTGTTGAAGTAATTGACATTCTTTCTCCTGGTTTTAAATCTCCTCCAGCCCATATTGTTTGATCAACATTTTTAATATGATAATTTCTCCTCTCTTTACTTTCAGAGCCAACAGAGTTCATGTACTTTCTAACAGAGCTTCTTGACATTTTCCCTTTATGAGCTTCATATGCTAAATTTAACCAGTCATCTGAAGTCCAGCTGTTATTATATGCATCAAGCTCTTCTTTATTATTAAACCCGGTAATAATAAAGTAATCTGCAGAATTTTCACCGTCGTCATTCGACTCTACAACTTTGAAAACTGCTTGAAAAGTTTGAATTCCTTTTTCTATTGCCAGTTTGTGGATAGGGGAAAAGAACTCCTCTAGTTTTAGGTAGTCTTCTTCCATTCCTTCATTTAAGTCTACTGCACTTACAATAGTATATTGAGCAGTTACACTTAAAGTAAAAAATAAAATAAAAATTGATAAAAGTTTTCTCATGTTTTTAAATTTAAAATAATATTAATCCTCAGCTGAGAATACACAAGTAAGTTCAACTGCATCAGCCATATCTCTTGCTGATTCAACTCCTTCCCAAAGTTTGTCCCATTTAAAACCTGAAGGGCTGTACCATTCTCCAGGGTTCTCTGCTCTAAGATTCCAAGCCATGTGAGTCCAACCTTCGTATGCGTTCTCAGATCTATCTACAACCTCAGCTAAAACCCATTGTCTTAAGTTTCCTTTCAGTATATTTTTTTCAGCTACTGGCTTCCAAACTTCTGATTCGTATGATTCAAAATCATCAGACTTTTTATTCATAAGGTTAATAGTAGCTACGTCTCCTTTTTTGATTTTACCTCCAGATCGAATTGTAAAATCAACCGCTTTGATCGTGTACACTCTTCTTTCTTTTTCAGCGTAATACGCAGAGTTGTCAAACATCTTTTCAATAGCTCTCCTGGACATTTTGCCTTTATAAACTTTCTGTGCAATTGCCTGGTTATCTACCCCAGCTTCCATCTGTTCAATAGATGAGTAATTGTCAAAAATAAAGTACTCTGGAGCACTTTCTTCATCTCCCTCTTTGGGAGTTCTCTTCCATACAGACCAGCCGGATCTAAGTCCTTGTTTGACTGCTTCTTTATGTATTTCTGAGTAGAATGATTCAAGCTCTAAATATTGTTTCTCTCCTCCATCTTTCAGGTCAACAGCCCACATAACAGCATGTTGAGCATTAATGGAAAAAGAAAAAACTAATGCTAGAGTTAAAAATAAGTTTTTCATATAGTTAATTGTTTATGTTAAGAATTTTCAATTTAGTAAATTATCATTTAGAATGATTTTATACTGTGTTTTTTAACATAGAGATGATAATATTTTAATGATTTAATAATATTTGTACTAAATAATTATTAAATTTTTAAAAATAGTAGAAAAAATTTGAGGATTTATTAAATAGTGGAGTCGGCGGGATTCGAACCCGCGTCCAAACAAGTAGTTAAACTATCGTCTACAAGCTTATTTATCTTTATATTTTCGTGAAAATACTAGGTAGATAACAACCATAATATTAGCCTTATCACTTTTAATTTTAAATCTTACTCAGTGAATGTAAAACTCTAGATTAACTTAATGGTGTCTCAAATATAAAAACTGTTAATCATAGTTTTTATGAGACATCTAGCTTCTCAACCTAGTTGAGATTAGCAAAGACCTACTATAATTCAGTCAATTATGCAGCTAGAGCGTAGTTATTTTCGCCATTTAAAAGTTGAAAAGTAGATTTACGAGATTATTTTCATCACTCGACTTGCAAATAATTAAATTAGTCTTGCTGTCAAAACCAGTCGACCCCAAAATTTCAAAGTACAAAAGTTTGGCAAAGATAATATAAATAAGACTATAATCTAGATGTGACTTCTCTTATGGCCAAAAGATTGACTAGTAGATTTTCTACTTTATTTAGATCTAACATATTTGCACCATCACTTTTAGCTTTTAATGGATTAGTATGTGTTTCTAGGAAGATTCCATCAACACCATTTACAATTCCTGCTCTAGCAAGTGATTCAATATATTCTGGGTTACCTCCAGTAACTCCAGAAGTTTGGTTTGGTTTTTGAACTGAATGAGTTACATCTAATATTGTAGGAGCTATTTTTTTTAATTCATTAATTCCTCTGAAATCAACAATTAGATCATTGTAACCAAATTGAGTTCCTCTTTCAGTAATAATTACCTTTTGATTTCCAGATTCAACTACTTTATCAACTGCATATTTCATACTATCAGCACTCATAAATTGACCCTTCTTAATATTAATTGTTTTACCTGTAGTTGCAGCACTAACAAGAATATCAGTTTGTCTAGCAAGAAACGCAGGTATCTGAATTATATCAACGTATTCAGCTGCCATTTTTGCTTCACTTGAACTATGAATATCAGTAATTACAGGAATATTAAATTTAGAGCTGATATCTCCCAAAATTTTTAGCGCTTCTAAATCACCAATACCTGTAAAGCTATCTAATCGTGTTCTATTTGCTTTTCTATAACTACCTTTAAATACTAATGGTATTGATAATTTTGAAGTTATTGCTATTAGTTTTTCAGCTATTTCATTAGCTATCTGTTCACCTTCAATTGCACATGGTCCAGCAATCAGTAAAAATTTATTTTTCTCAATTTTTTCAGTAATCATTTATCAATATTAGTCATTATTTTCTTTCCACCTCAAAAAATTTTCCATCTTCACACTTGTATATTTTGCCTTTCATTTTTAACATAAGGTTATAGTCGTGTGTAGCAATTATCATTGATGTTCCAAGTTTATTCAATCTTTGAAATAATTTAATTATCTCTAAGCTAGTTTCTGGATCTAAATTTCCGGTTGGTTCATCAGCTATAATTAATTCAGGATTATTCAGTATTGATCTAGCTATAGCTATTCTTTGTTGTTCTCCTCCAGATAACTCATTTGGAAATTTAGCTAAAGAGTTATCTATACCTACAAGATTCAAAACTCTTTGAATCTTTTCATCAATTTCTTCTTTATTATTGTTACCTGTTGCTTTTAAAACAAATTCTAAATTATCATAGATTGATCTATCATTTAGAAGTTTGAAATCTTGAAAAACAAAACCAATTTTTCTTCTTAGATTAGGAATTTCTTTTTCATTTAGATTTTTAAGATTAAAGCCTAGGACTTCAAATTTATCTGAATTTTTTATTTCAAGATTTCCGAAAATTGAATTTATAAATGTTGTTTTACCAGTACCGGTCTTACCGATTAGGAATTTTAAATCACCCTCTTTTAGTTCAAAGTTTACATTTTCTAGAATTTTTTTCTGATCAATTTGAAGGTCAGTATTAATAATATTAACTAAAGTCATATAAATTCAATGTAATAAATAATTATTTTTTTTGTTAATTTTTATTAAGTTTTTTTTTGTTAGATACACTTCATTTGATTTAATTTGTAAATTCTTTTCTTTATGAAAAATAAAATATTTCTTCTTTTTTTAATTTTTTTGACATCATGTACAGAAAGTGTTGATTTAATTGTACACAATGCTAAAATATATTCAGCAGATGAACTAAACACCACCTATTCGTCATTTGCTGTTAAAGAAGGTAAATTTGTTTATGTTGGAGGCGATGAGATATTATCAAACTACTCATCAGCTAACATCATAAATGTACAAGAACTTCCTGTATATCCTGGATTCATCGATTCACATGCTCATTTTTATGACCTAGGATTTTATTTAAATCAGGTAGACTTGAAAAACACTCAAAGTTTAGAAGAAGTAATTGATAGAGTTACAGAGTTTGATGCAGAAAATAATCCAGATTTTATAATTGGTAGAGGATGGGATCAGAATGACTGGAATAATAAAACCTTCCCTACTAACACTCTTCTAAACGAAAAGTTTCCTGACAAACCAGTTGTTCTTAGAAGAATTGATGGTCATGCCTATTTAGTTAATGATTCTGCACTAAAGCTTGCTGGAATTAATAATTCAACTAAAGTTGACGGAGGAGAAATTGTTAAGAAAGGCAACAGATTAACAGGTGTCTTGATAGATAACTCAATGCGACTAGTTGATAAAATTATTCCTGAGCCAAGTAAAGAAGAATCAATTCAAGCTCTTTTAAGTGCCCAAGATTTGGCATTTCAACACGGACTAACTACAATTTCTGATGCAGGTTTAACCAAAAAACAAATTGAATTAATTGATGAACTTCAAAAAGATGGAGCTTTAAAAATTAGAATTTATGCTATGATTGAGAATGATCCAAGCACATTGGAACATTTTTTAGAAACAGGTCCATATAAGACTGATAGATTAAATGTTAGATCTGTTAAGGTATATGTAGATGGTGCCTTAGGATCAAGAGGGGCTCTTCTTATTGATGATTATTCTGATAGAAAAGGTTTTAAAGGTATTATTCGAACGCCAATTGATTCAGTAAATAATTTAGCATTTAGACTTGCAGGTACCAAATTTCAAATGAATACTCATGCAATTGGAGACAAGGCTAATAGAATTGTTTTAAATGCATACAGGGACGCTCTTTTTGACTTTAGAGATCCAAGGTGGAGAATTGAACATGCTCAAGTAATTGCAAAAGAAGATTTTGAGCTATTTAATTCTAAAATCATTCCTTCTGTTCAACCTACTCATGCCACTAGTGACATGTATTGGTTAAATGACAGGATAGGTAAGATTAGAGCCAAATATGCATATGCTTACAAAGAGCTTTTTGATAAATCTAAAGTTATTGCTTTTGGAACTGACTTTCCAGTTGAAGATATCAGCCCAATTATGACCTTCTACTCCGCTGTAGCCAGAAAAGATATTAATGGTTATCCAGATGAAGGATTTCAAATTGAAAATTCAATTTCAAGAGGTGATGCATTAATTGCAATGACTAGGTATGGAGCTTTTGCAAATTTTGAAGAAAATGAAAAAGGAAGTATTGAAGTTGGTAAATTTGCTGATTTTGTTATCCTTGACAATGACCTTATTACTTCAGCTGAAAATAGAATTCCATTAACTAACATTGTGGCAACTTTTATTAATGGTGAGCTTGTATTTAATCGTAGATTTAATTAAAAAATGTGTGGAATAGTTTGTGCCTTTAATATTAAAGGCGACAAGGAAGTTGTAAGAGCCAATGTTTTAAAAATGGCCCAAAGGCTCAGACATCGAGGCCCTGATTGGAGTGGTATATATTCTGATGATAATGCCATTTTAGCGCATGAAAGACTAGCAATTGTTGATCCTACATCCGGAAAGCAGCCAATAGTCTCTCAAGATGGTAAAAAAATTATAGCTGTAAATGGAGAAATTTATAATCATCAAACCCTGAGAAAAAGTTTCTTGAATAGTTATAACTTTAAAACGCAATCAGATTGCGAAGTATTAATTCCATTATACGAGTCAAAAGGTGTTAACTTCCTTAACGATCTTAATGGAATATTTGCGTTTGCACTTTACGATTCATCTAAAGATACTTATCTTATTGTTAGAGATCATATTGGTATTATCCCACTGTATATGGGATGGGATAAGAAGAATATTTTTTATGTTTCTTCAGAACTTAAATCTCTAGAAGGTGTATGTGATAAAATTGAGCTTTTTCCTCCAGGTCACTATCTAGAAAGTCATGACATGAAGCTTAAAGAGTGGTATAAACCAAAGTGGACTTCTTTTGATTCAGTTAAAAATGCAAAAACTTCTATCTCTTCAATTCATGATTCCCTTTCAGCTGCAGTTAAAAGACAGCTTATGAGTGATGTGCCATATGGTGTTTTGCTTTCAGGAGGACTTGACTCTTCAATTACCTCTGCTTTAGCTAAAAAATTTGCATCTAAAAGAATAGAATCAGAAGATAAGCAAGATGCTTGGTGGCCTCAACTTCATTCATTTTCTGTTGGCCTAAAAGGTGCTCCTGATTTAAAAGCTGCTAAGATTGTAGCTGACCATATAGGTACTGTACATCATGAAATAAATTTTACTGTTCAAGAAGGTATAGATGCTATTAGAGATGTTATCTATCACTTAGAAACATATGATGTAACAACTGTTAGAGCTTCAACTCCTATGTATTTAATGGCAAGAGCAATTAAGTCCTTGGGAATAAAAATGGTCTTATCAGGTGAAGGAGCTGATGAATTATTTGGTGGGTATCTTTATTTTCATAAAGCACCAAATCCAAAGGAATTTCATGAAGAAACTGTAAGAAAGCTTGAAAAACTTCATCAATATGATTGTTTAAGAGCAAATAAATCACTTGCTGCATGGGGCATTGAGGGAAGAGTTCCGTTTCTGGATAAAGAATTTATTGATACAGCAATGAATATTAACCCTGACGATAAAATGATAAAGAATGGAAGAATTGAAAAGTGGGTTTTAAGAGAAGCTTTTAAGGACTATTTACCCGAAAGTGTTTTATGGAGACAAAAAGAGCAATTTTCTGATGGTGTAGGATATTCTTGGATTGATAGTTTAAAAGAATTAGTGGCCAAAGAAGTATCTGATAGAGATATAGAAAAAGCTTCAGAAGTATATCCAGTAAATACTCCACTAAACAAAGAAGAATACTATTACAGGACTATTTTTCAAGAACATTTCTCTAGTGAAGCAGCAGCAAAATCTGTTCCTTCAGTTCCATCTGTAGCATGTAGTACTCCTCAAGCCTTAGAGTGGGATGAGTCTTTCAAAAATGTTAATGATCCAAGTGGTAGATCTGTATCAAATATTCATAATGAATCTTATGAATAAAATGTTGATAAGTTACTGTAAATACTGATTATTACAAGCTATTTTACATCTCCATTTTTAGTATATTTATAGCTATACTTTTATTAGCTAAAAAATGTCAAAAAATACTTCAAAAAATCAATATTCTGCAGATAGTATTCAAGCCCTCGAAGGGATGGAACATGTCAGAAAAAGACCCTCTATGTACATTGGAGATGTTGGGTCTAGAGGTCTTCATCATTTAGTTTATGAGGTTGTTGATAACTCTATTGATGAAGCAATGGCTGGCTATTGTTCATCAATTAAAATTGAAATAAATAAAGATTCTAGTTTAACAGTTGAGGATGATGGTAGAGGTATTCCTGTTGGAATGCATAAAAAAGAAGGAGTATCTGCATTAGAGGTTGTAATGACAAAGATTGGTGCAGGAGGTAAATTTGATAAAGATTCATACAAAGTATCAGGTGGACTTCATGGTGTTGGTGTCTCTTGTGTTAACGCTCTATCTGAATCATTAACTGCAAGGGTTTTTAGAGATGGTAAAGAATATGAACAAACTTATAGTAAGGGTAAACCTAATTCTGCTGTTAAGGAGGTTGGAAAATCAGATAAGAGAGGAACTCTAGTAACTTTTACCCCAGATAAAGAAATTTTCAAAGAAGTTACAGATTTTGACTATGATATTTTATCAAATAGGGTGAGAGAACTTTCTTTTTTAAATAAAGGAATTACCATTTCTATTACAGATAATAGAAAAAAAGGTAAAGATGGAGATCCCTTATCTGAAACCTTTCATTCAAAAGAGGGCCTTAGCGAGTTTATAAAATATCTAGATGAGTCAAGAGATCCCATTATTAATGATATCATTAAAATGGAAGGAGAGAAAAATGATATACCAGTTGAGGTTGCAATGATTTATAATTCTTCATTCTCTGAAAATCTTTACTCATATGTCAACAATATAAATACTCATGAAGGTGGAACTCATTTATCAGGTTTTAGAAGAGGTTTAACTAATACTTTAAAAAAATATGCAGATTCTTCTGGACTTACAGATAAACTTAAATTTGATATTTCAGGAGATGATTTTAGAGAAGGACTAACAGCTGTTATATCTGTTAAAGTAGCAGAACCTCAATTTGAAGGTCAAACAAAAACTAAACTTGGTAACAGAGAGGTTAGTGCTGCTGTTTCTCAGGCTGTATCTGAAATGCTTGAAAATTATCTAGAAGAAAACCCTAATGATTCTAAAATAATTGTTCAGAAAGTAATACTTGCTGCTCAAGCAAGGCATGCTGCAAGACAGGCAAGAGAGATGATTCAAAGAAAGACCGTTATGACAGGAGGAGGTCTTCCTGGTAAATTATCTGATTGTTCTGAAACTGATCCACTAAAATGTGAAGTTTTTCTTGTTGAGGGTGACTCTGCAGGTGGAACTGCTAAACAAGGTAGGGATAGAGTTTTTCAAGCAATTCTTCCATTAAGAGGTAAAATTCTGAATGTTGAAAAAGCTCAACAACACAGAGTCTTTGAAAATGAAGAAATCAGGAATATATATACCGCTCTTGGAGTTTCAATAGGTACTGAAGAGGATAGTAAAGCCCTAAATATTGAAAAATTAAGGTATAATAAAATTATTATTATGTGTGATGCCGATGTAGATGGTAGCCATATTTCAACACTAATCTTAACCTTCTTCTTTAGATACATGAGAGAGCTTGTTGAAGGAGGTAATGTATACATTGCTACCCCACCATTATATCTAGTTAAAAAGGGAAATAAAAAAGCATATGCATGGAATGACAAAGAAAGAGATAATCTTGCAAAAGAATTTGGTTCGGGTGTCTCTATTCAAAGGTATAAAGGTCTTGGTGAAATGAATGCAGATCAATTATGGGATACAACTATGAATCCAGAGACTAGAACACTTAGACAAATTTCTCTTAATTTTGATAATTCTCAAGAAGCTGAAAGGTGGTTTTCTACTTTAATGGGAGACGATGTTCCTCCAAGAAGAAAATTTATTGAAGATAATGCTGTTTATGCAAAAATTGATGCTTAATTATGAAAGTGACGATCGTTGGAGCAGGTAATGTTGGTTCATCCTGTGCAGAATACATTTTAATTAAACAAATTGCAAAAGAAGTAATTCTATTAGATATTAAAGATGGTTTTGCTGAAGGTAAAGCTTTAGACTTAACTCAAACTACAAGCACACTTGGTTTTAATTCTAAAGTCTTAGGTGTTACAAATGAATACGAGAAAACATCTAGTAGTGATGTTGTTGTTATTACCTCAGGAATTCCCAGAAAACCGGGAATGACGAGAGAAGAGCTTATAGGAATCAATGCAGGAATAGTTAAATCTGTATCTGAAAATCTTCTTAAGTTTTCCCCAAATGCTATTATAATTGTTGTGTCAAATCCTATGGATACTATGACATATCTTGTCAACAAATCTTTTAATATTCCAAAAAATAGAATAATTGGTATGGGAGGTATCTTGGATAGTTCAAGATTTAAGACATATATTTCAAAATCCACAGGATATCCTCAAGATCAAATAGAAGCAATGGTTATTGGTGGTCATGGTGATACAACAATGATCCCACTTACATCTCTAGCTAAATGCAATAACGAATTACTAACTAATATTTTATCAGAAGATGAAGTTTCAGAGATTGCTTCTGATACAATGGTGGGAGGAGCTACTTTAACTAAGCTTCTTGGAACATCTGCTTGGTATGCACCAGGAGCTTCAGTTTCGTATTTAGTGAACGCAATAATTAATGATACTAAAGAAGTACTTCCTTGCTCAGTTCTCTTAGAGGGTGAGTATGGTACTAAAGATCTTTGTATTGGAGTGCCAGTAAAAATTGGTAAAAATGGATTTGAAGAGGTAGTACAATTAGATTTGAACAATAAAGATTTAGAAATGTTTCAAAATAGTGTAAGTGCCGTTAGAGAAACAAATTCTGCTTTAGATGGTTTAACATAGATAAAGTTGTCTGATTAATATTCAAATGTTATATTTGCAGGCATTAAAATTGTATCATGCAAGGAAATTCATTAATTAAAACTTTTGCGATTTTATTTGGTCTAGTTAGCATCTATCAGCTTTCTTTTACTTTTATATCCTCAACTCTTGAAAATAAAGCAAAAAATGCTGCTATCGAAAAAATTTCAGAAAACGAAATTTTATTCGCTGAGAAAAGAGCTAGAGAAGAGGTAAGGTTTCTAGATTCTATTGGTGATTTTCCAGTTTTGATGTATTCATCATACAATGATGCAAAGCAGAAAGAATTAAATCAAGGTCTTGATTTAAAAGGTGGTATTAATGTTATTTTACAGATTTCAATAAAAGATCTATTGAAAGGTCTTGCAGAAAACTCAACAAATCCAAAATTTCTAACAGCTCTTGAGGATGCTGATGAACTTCAAAAACAGTCTGATCAAACTTATTTAGAATCTTTCTTCGAAGCATTTGATTCAAGTACTAATCAAACTAGATTAACATCTCCAGAAATTTTTGGTAATAGAACTTTGAGCTCGGACGTTTCATTTGATACATCTGATGATGAAATGAAATCAATTTTAAGATCTAAAATTGACGAATCTATAGTTTCTGCATTTGAAGTTTTAAGAAAGCGTATTGATAAGTTTGGAGTTACTCAGCCTAATATTCAAAGATTAGGTTCATCAGGAAGGATTTTAATTGAGCTTCCTGGAGCAAAAGATATAGACAGAATTCAGAACCTTTTACAAAGTACAGCTCAACTAGAGTTCTGGGAAACTTTTAAAAATGATGACTTTGCAGAATTTTTAGTTTCTGCTAACCAATACTTATCATCACTTGAAATAAATAATGAACAATCTGAATCCAATCAATCTGATATAGATGATCTTTTATCTGAAGTTGAACAGTCTTCAGACTCTATCCAAAATACTTCAAGTCCTTTACTAGGTTTGGTAAGAGCTTTTAGTTTCCAGGGGGGGCCGATTCTTGGAAGATTCTTACCTAGAGATCAAGAATTAGTTGATTCATATTTGACTCTACCTGAAGTCAGAAGGTTATTACCTAGAGATTATAGATTTACTAAGTTTTTATGGGGTAAGGTCGATAAAGATGGTTTATCTAGTCTTTATGCTATAAAATCAAATAGAGAGGATGTTTCGCCTTTAAGTGGTGGAGTAGTTGTTGATGCATCACAAAGTTATGATGCTGTTGGAAATCCTGCTGTTTCAATGCAAATGAATGCGCAAGGTGCCAGGATTTGGGAAAATCTTACAGATGTTGCCTACAGACAGAACTCAAATATTGCAATTGTCCTAGATGATATAGTATATTCAGCTCCTGGTGTTACTAGAGGTGCCATTAGTGGGGGAAGATCCGAAATTACAGGTGATTTTGATTTAAATGAGGCAATTGACTTAGCAAATGTACTGAGAGCAGGAAAATTACCTGCATCTGCAACTATCATTCAATCTGAGGTAGTAGGTCCATCACTAGGGCAAGAGGCAATTGATAGTGGTATATATTCATTTTTAATTGCACTTACCTTTGTACTGGTTTGGATGATATTTTACTATGGACCATCTGGAATATTTGCTGATATAGCTTTAATACTAAACATTGTTTTGATATTCGGAATTCTTGCTGGATTAGGAGCTGTTCTTACTCTACCAGGTATAGCAGGTATAGTTCTTACAATTGGTATATCAGTAGATGCGAATGTTCTTATTTTTGAAAGAGTTAGAGAAGAGTTAAAGAAAGAAAAAGGTTTAAAAGAATCAATTAATGATGGCTTCAACAACGCTCTTTCTTCAATCTTGGATGCCAATATAACAACTGGTTTAACTGCATTAGTATTATATATATTTGGAACGGGACCAATTAAAGGTTTTGCAACAACCTTACTTATTGGAATTGCAACATCACTATTTACTGCAATTTTTATCACAAGATTGCTAATAGACAACAAGGTGTTTAAATCAGGTAAACTTGAATTTTCAACTAAATCAACTAAAGATCTCTTCAGTAACTTGAAGATTAAATTTCTGGGTAAAAGGAAAGCTACATATGTAATATCATCTGTACTCGTTCTTATCAGCCTTAGTTCTTTATTATTTCAGGGATTAAATCAGGGTGTTGATTTCTTAGGTGGAAGATCATACATTGTAAGATTTGATAAAGAAGTCAAATCTTCTGATATAGAGTCTACACTTAATGATGCATTTGGAAGTGCTGAAGTAAAAACTTTTGGAGCAGCAAATCAATTAAAAATTACAACAAAATACAAAGTAGATCAGGAGGGATTAGAAGTTGATAATGAAATCAAAAATATACTTTTTGAAAACTTAAATTCTATTTACGATGACCCTCTTTCTTATGATCAGTTTTCAGTTGGAGATGAGGTTGGTATCATGTCTAGTATTAAAGTGGGGCCAACAATTGCAGATGATATTAAACAAAATTCAGTTTGGGCTATACTAGGTTCATTAGTAATTGTTTTTTTCTATATTCTTCTTAGGTTTCAGAAATGGCAGTTTTCACTTGGGGCAGTCTCAGCTGTATTCCATGATGTTCTAATAGTTCTTGGTATATTTTCATTGACATATAAGATTATGCCTTTCAATATGGAAATAAATCAAGCATTTATAGCTGCCCTCTTAACTGTGATAGGTTACTCCTTAAATGATACAGTGGTTGTATTTGATAGGATCCGAGAATTCTTTAAAATTCATTCATCTTGGGATAGTGAGACAACTGTAAACACTGCTCTTAATAGTACTTTAAGTAGAACACTTAACACGTCACTAACAACATTAATTGTTCTTATAGCAATTTTTATTTTTGGAGGTGAGTCAATTAGAGGGTTTATGTTTGCTCTTATTATTGGTGTAATGGTTGGAACATACTCATCAGTATTTATAGCTACACCTATAATGTTTGATTCATACAAGAATAAAAACTAATTAATAGTTTTTGGAGTTCCTTCCTTATTAAATAATAAAATAAAACCTAAAATTATAAAAGGTATACTAAGCCATTGACCAGTGGATAGGCCAGGAAGAAATGTTTCTATTCCACCTTGACTTTCTTTTACAAATTCTACCATAAATCTTATAAAACAAAGTCCAATTAAAAAATAGCCAGATAATACACCTTTTCTATCTCTTATATTTGAAGATTGATAGAGTTTATAGAGAATTATAAAAAGAATAATATATCCAAATGATTCATATAATTGAGCAGGATGTCTTGGAAGAGTCTCACCCCTGTTTTCAAAAATTATTCCCCAATTAGAATTAGTGTATTTTCCTAGAATTTCTGAATTAAAAAAATTACCAATTCTCACAAATGCCCCACCAATAGCTATTGGTATTGTAAGTCTGTCAAAAATCCATAAAAAGTTTTTAAACTTATATTTTTTTATGAATAAATATAAACCTATAAAAACTCCAATTGCAGCACCATGGCTAGCAAGGCCCCTAAATCCTGTAAACTTATAACCATCAATTAAACCTAAAAGAGATGAGTTTGGAGATTCTTGAATAGGAAGAAGTATTTCAATTAAGTGGTTTTGATAATAACCCCATTGATAAAAAAACACTTCACCTAACCTAGCACCTAAAAAAATAGATACTACCATATATATTAACATTGGATCTAAATATTTCTCGTCTATCTTTTCTTTAACAAAGAATGATTTAACTAGGTTATAGCCAAGAATAAAAGCGAGAATAAACATAAGGCTATAAATGTAAATGGAAAAGCCACCAATTTCAATTAAAGTTTCGTTTGGTGACCATTTTATTTGGTTAATTAGCATGGTTAAATATATAGATTATTTATGGAACTGGATCATACCCACCTTTGAATAATGAGTTACATCTTATTATTCTTCTTACAGTCAAGTAAGTTCCAGTAAAAACGCCATGTTTTTTTAGAGCGGTTATGCCATATTCAGAGCAGGTAGGAGAGTATCTACAATTACGTCCTATTAATGGAGAGATAAAAAGTCTATATATTCTTATTAAGAAAATAAATGGAAATGCAAGAAGTTTGCTAATCTTTATCATTTAGATTAATACCAATTTTAGCTAATTCGTCTCTAATACTATCAGAAAGTTTGAAATCTTTATGCTTTCTTGCGTTATCTCTTAGTTTTAAGAGAATTTCTAGAACTGAGTCATTATTTATTTTATCTTTTTTGAAATTTAAGCCTAGAATTTTATTTAAGAAAATATCAAATAAATTAATGAAATAATCTTTTTCAACTTGACTAATTTTAGTTACGTCATTTTCAATGTCATTTATTATTTTATTTGAATTAAATATCTCAGCTAGAAGCATTGGAGTATTAAAGTCATCATTAAGGCAATCATAACAATTATTTTCCCATTTTTTAATAGTATCTAGAAGTTTGTCATTTTTTGTTTTAACTGTCTTAACTAGACTAAGTCTATTTATTATTTCTATTAGTCTATTAAATCCCTTTTCAGATGCTTGAATTGCAGACTCACTAATATCTAATTCACTTCTATAATTTGCCTGTAAAAAGAAGAATCTGACAATATTTGGATCATATGGCTTTGAAAATTGTTCATTATTTCCTGAAAATAATTCATTTGGCAAAATATTGTTACCTGTTGACTTAGACATCTTCTTGTTATTTAATGTAAGCATGTTCGCATGCATCCAAAATTTTGCAGGCTGTTTGCCAGTGTGTCCAACACATTGGGCAATTTCACAATCATGATGAGGAAATTTAAGATCAATTCCACCTCCATGAATGTCAAATTCGTCACCTAAATATTTTTTACTCATAGCTGTACACTCAAGGTGCCAGCCAGGAAATCCCTCACCCCAAGGAGAATTCCACCTCATTAAATGATTTTTTTCAGCTTTTTTCCAAAGTGCAAAATCAAATTCGTTTTTTTTATCATCTTGACTAATAAGATCTCTTGAATTAGATTTAATATCATCTAAACCTCTCCCAGAGAGTTTACCATACGAATCAATGTCATTATAATTCGATATATCAAAGTAAACCGACCCATTAGATACATATGCAAGATTCTTATGTATTAAATCTTCAATTATTGAGATTTGTTCGGTTATATGTCCTGATGCTGTAGGTTCTATGCTTGGATCTAACACATTAAATTTTTTTAAAATTTCTCTAAAGCTATTAGTGTATTTTTGAGCTATTTCCATTGGCTCAAGCTGTTCAACCTTCGCTTTTTTAGAAATTTTATCTTCACCAGTATCTTCTAGATGCCCAACATCAGTTATATTCCTAACGTATCTAACGTTATATCCTAAATGCTTTAGATATCTGTATATTACATCAAAGGAAATAAATGTTCTACAATTACCCAGGTGAACGTCGCTGTAGACAGTGGGGCCACAGACATACATACCAACACTATTATTTCTTAAGGATTTAAATTCCTCTTTAGAACTTGTTAATGAGTTGTATATGTATAAATTTTTTTGTGACATTAAAGTTCAGACTCAAGTTTGATATAGTCTAAAAATTCTCTTTTAACTTTCTCTTTTTTAAATTTACCCCCAAACTCAGAAGTAACAGTACTTGAGTTAATATCTTTAATACCTCTAGAGTTTACACACAAGTGCTTAGCATCAATTACACATGCAACATCGTCTGTGTTTAAAGCTTTTTGAAGCTCTCTAACTATCTGTATTGTCAATCTTTCTTGTACTTGAGGTCTCTCAGCAAAATATCTCACTATCCTATTTATTTTGGAAAGCCCAATAACATTACCATTAGATACATATGCAACATGAGCCAATCCTACAATAGGAAGAAGATGATGTTCACATGTAGAATACAGTGTTATATTCTTTTCAACAAGCATTTCTCCGTAGTTATACTTATTTTCAAATGTTGACATCTCTGGTTTATTCTTCGGATTAATTCCAGAGAAAATTTCATTAACAAACATTTTAGCAACTCTTCTTGGTGTTCCTCTTAAACTATCATCAGTCAGGTCCATTCCAAGTATATCCAAAATTTCATTAACTTTTTTTTGTATAAGGCTTACCTTTTCTGTATCAGGTATATCAAAAGCTCCATCTTTGAGAGGTGTCTCTTCAGTGTTTGAACTAATGTGATCATCACCAATTGAATCAATCTCTTTATCTAGTAATTCTTGTAGTTTCATTTTTTAAAATTTGAGTTAAACAAAGATAGTTATTATGAAGTTAAATAGAAGTTAAAGTTTTATAGTAAATGTTGTATAAAAATTAAGCAAATCTTTATCTACTGAATATAAACTTGTAAGTCCTCTGGTATATAATCTACTATCTATAGAGCTGTTTGATTTTGTAAGACCTAAATCAATATTAAGATATCCATAATTAAATCCAATTCCAGCTGATAAGCCTGATCTGGTATTATCAGGACTAGAATCCGGTCCGTTGTAATAGAAGTAACCTGCTCGCAAATTATAATTTTTAATTCTATACTCACCACCAATTCTTATAGACTCCGAAATTCCATCTAACTTATTTTTAATAGAATAATTGAGAGCATTAAGATAAGAGTCCCTTCCGTTATTATCATCAAATTTTGAATTATTAAACTTGGTTATTTCATAATCTAAACTAATTAAGCCTTTGCTTCCAAAAATATATGCAAGACTAAAAATTGACTTAGATGGAAGAGTCAGTTTGTATTCATCATAAAAATTGATTGTATTTGGATCAATCCTGTATGTGTTGATTCCATCTTTCTCAATAATATCACTTTCAATGTATTGTGAATTTTCTTCCTCAATTTTTAAAAGGGTAGGGGTCGTATATGATAATCCTATTCTTAGTTGTTTAATCTTAATAAGACTCCCTAATTGAAGTGATATTCCTTCACCAAGAGCAAATAATTTTTCCTCAAATTGAATTCTTTTTACAAGGGAATTAGACAAATAACCACCTTCTTTGAATACTTTATCTTCTTTAAACTGAAGTGTATGAAAATTAACATTTAAGCCTAAAAAAATATGATTATTGAAAGAGCTACTGAAATTTAATGAATGTTTGAAATGATCTCCTTTTCTAAAAATTGAGACATTTTGATTTAAATTATTGTAGATAGTATTAGAAATATAATTATTATATGGACCACCATCTTCACTGATAATATAACTTTGATAACCAAGAAAAGCTTGCTGATCTCCAAACCCATAATTATCTCCAAGAAACTTATATGCGTCTTGAATCGTTTCATCTTCGTAAACTAGTAAATCTGAGTACGGAATTCCATCGGCATAATAAAGAAAATAATTATCAATACCAGAGATATTATTACCCCTAAATGAAAAAGAGTCATTAAAATCATTTAACCTGTTCATGTTGTAAGCAAGTGAGAACTTAGATTTTCTACTTTCATATACAAGAACAAATCCAGCTTGATTAAATGAAATTAGATCGTCTTTACTTGATGATAATGAGCTATTAAAGCTGTTATCTATTCCTTGACTTTTATAGTTTAATGAAATCCCAAATTCAGACTCTAAAAAAACTGATGAACCTGCAGGGTTAATTGATATTGATGATAAATCTCCACCAAGAGCACCAAATGCACCTCCCATTGAGTTAAACCTTGAACTGCCATCATGATAAAATGAATTATATCTCAATACATCTTCATATGTCTGAGAATAAGCAGCTGATATACCTAGTAATAGGTATATTATTAAACTTTTTTTGATCATTTATTGAATCTTACCGCCACCACCTCTGGATCCCCCGGCACTAGCTCTACTTCCGCCACCACCTCCTGTTGATGAAGATCCTGAGCTGAAATTGGATCCACCAGAACTTCTTGAAGATGAATAGCTAGAATTTCCTGATGATCTCCTAGAATTTGAGTTGAAATAGTTTGGGCTTGCTTGGAATCTTCCAGAATCATTATTAAAAGATCTTCCTTGGAAAGTACTTCCTCTTTGGCTTGGATTTATAGATCTAATTCTTTGATATGTTTCTCTAACAACATCATTTTTTATCGCGCTTAGGTTAGGTATAGAACTTGTTGAGTTAGTACTTCTTGAATAAGCACTTCCAGATCTATAAATTCCGATTAAATTATTTTGTCTTAAGTTTGGAGTATTCATTCTATCATTATTAATTCCAGTCCTGTCAATATAAACTCCTCCATAAGATCCTAATCTTGAATATATGCTTGAAACTCTTACACCATTTGAATTAGTTGACCTGGAATTTTCACTAGATGATATTTTTTCACCACGTCTAGAAGCTGATTTACTAATTGTTGGAGTTTGATTAATAATCTGAGGATCTGAGGTATTTGCATAAGATCTTTCATAGACTCTTGAATCATACATACCGCCATAGTACCAAGGATACATTCTTGAATTTCTGAAATAATACCAATAATAATTTCCAATAAAATATGAATATGGATTTAGATAATAGTCAATTGGACTTGGGTAGAAAGGATAACTACTAAACCCATAATTAATAAATAACCCATTATTACTAAAGAATGGATTATTACTAAAGAATGGATTAAATGACATATCATGAAAGAATGGATTGTAGTAGAACCTGCCAAAACTTGGAAAGAAATTATTAACTATCTCTCTTGAGTCTGGTTTTGCTCCCCATGGTAAATTTCCATTATCACTAGAAGTAAAATCATCTAGTGATACTTGAGCATAATTATCAAATACTCCTTCGTAGTTGGTTCCTCTGTCTGTAGAAACATAAATACCATCATCTTCGTAATAAGACGATAAATAATATGTCGAACAGCTCATGAAAAGAGCTGAAAACAATGATATTTTTAGTATTGATAATAATTTCTGCATTTCTATAAATTTATAACAAATATTTAATTTTAAAAAATGTAATTTTACATCTACTTATTCATGACCAAAAATTATGCCAAAAATAAATGGGAAATAAGATAACTACTAGAGAAGAAAATTATTCAAAGTGGTACAATGATATTGTCTCAGAAGCAGGTTTAGCTGAATCATCTTATGTAAGAGGATGTATGGTTATAAAGCCTTACGGTTTTTCTATTTGGGAATTAATGAAGTCTCAGCTGGATAAGATGTTTAAGGAAACAGGTCATGAAAATGCCTACTTTCCTTTATTTGTTCCAAAGTCACTATTTGAGGCTGAAGAAAAAAATGCTGAGGGTTTTGCTAAAGAATGTGCGGTTGTTACTCATTATAGATTAAAAAATGATCCAGATAAAAAAGGGAAATTAATAATTGATCCAGATTCCAAGTTAGAAGAGGAATTAATTGTTAGGCCTACTAGTGAAGCAATTATTTGGAAAACATACAAGAACTGGATCCAGTCATACAGAGATTTACCAATTTTAATTAACCAATGGGCTAATGTAGTAAGATGGGAAATGAGAACTAGACTTTTTTTAAGAACAACAGAATTTTTGTGGCAAGAAGGTCATACTGCTCATGCAACAAAAGAAGAGGCTTTAAATGAAACAAAACTAATTAATGATATATATGCTGAGTTTGCTGAAAAATTCATGGCTATGCCTGTAGTTAAAGGATATAAATCTGAGTCAGAGAGATTTGCAGGAGCTGAGGAGACTCTATGTATTGAGGCTTTAATGCAAGATGGAAAAGCACTTCAAGCAGGTACATCTCATTTTTTAGGTCAAAATTTTGCTAAAGCTTTTGATGTAAAATTTGCTGATAAATCTGGAAAATTAGAATATGTTTGGGCAACTTCTTGGGGAGTATCAACAAGACTAATGGGTGCCTTGATAATGTCTCATAGTGATGATAATGGATTGGTTTTGCCACCATTCCTTGCACCTACTCAAGTAATATTAATCCCAGTAATTAAATCAAAAGAAAATTCTGATCAAATAGTTAAAAAATCTAATGAAATACATGAAAAATTAAAAGATGTGGGTGTTAGAGTTAAGATTGATGATAGAGAAAATATTAGTTTAGGATTTAAGCTTAATGACTCTGAGGTAAAAGGAATTCCTATGAGAATTGTAATTGGGCTAAGAGAAGTAGAAAACAATTCAGCTGATATTTTTTATAGACATGATATGTCTAAAGTTGATACATCTTTTGATAAAATTGTTGATAAAATTGTTGACTCAATTGAGTCAATACAAGATGACATGATCAAGAATTCAAATGAAAGGCTAAAAAATAATACGCATGAAGTAGATAGCTATGATGATTTTAAAAAATTAATTGAAACTCAAAGTGGTTTTGTAATTGCTGGTTGGGATGGTACAAATGAAACTGAAGAAGCTATTAAAAATGAAACCAAAGCTACAATAAGGTGTATTCCTGAAGAACTTGATTCTAAAGGTGTTACATGTATATATTCAGGTAAACCAGCTGCTCACAAAGTAATATTTTCAAAATCTTATTGAAATATTAAAATTTCAAT
Organism: Flavobacteriaceae bacterium; assembly: GCA_016780245.1. Classification (GTDB taxonomy): domain Bacteria; phylum Bacteroidota; class Bacteroidia; order Flavobacteriales; family Flavobacteriaceae; genus Marisimplicoccus. The sequence goes on from JADHME010000011.1 coordinate 20,813, forward strand.
TAAATTTGCAACCTGTTTGGCCCGTTCGTCTATCGGTTAGGACCTCAGGTTTTCATCCTGGAAAGAGGGGTTCGATTCCCCTACGGGCTACAAATTTAAAATTATGGCAAATCATAAATCTGCTTTAAAAAGAATTCGTTCAAATGAAACAAAGAAGTCACTGAATAAGCTTCAGCACAAGACTACTAGAAATGCTATTAAAAAATTAAAGGATGCTAAGACTAAGAAAGAAGCTCAAAAGCTTTACCCTGGTGTTGTTTCTTTACTTGATAAGTTAGCTAAGAAAAATATTATTCATAAGAACAAAGCATCTAATTTAAAGTCAAAGCTAAGTAAGCTTCAATAAATTAGGAGTTCATAGATATAAGAAACTCTTCATTACTTTTGGTTTTCTTAAATCTATCATTAATGAATTCCATTGCTTCAACAGGATTCATATCGGCTAAATACTTTCTCATTATCCACATTCTTTGAATAGTGTTTTCGTCTAAAAGAAGATCATCTCTTCTTGTACTTGATGAAACCAAATCAATTGCTGGGAATATTCTTCTATTAGATATTCTTCTATCTAATTGTAATTCCATATTACCTGTACCTTTAAATTCTTCAAAGATTACTTCATCCATTTTTGATCCAGTCTCTGTAAGGGCTGTAGATATAATAGATAATGAACCACCATTCTCAATATTTCTTGCAGCTCCAAAAAATCTCTTGGGTTTATGAAGTGCATTTGCATCAACACCACCACTCAAAATTTTACCGGATGCAGGTTGAACTGTATTATAAGCTCTTGCAAGTCTAGTAATTGAGTCTAGAAGTATCACAACGTCATGACCACATTCTACAAGTCTCTTAGCTTTTTCTAAAACTATATTAGCAACTCTAACATGTCTATCTGCTGGTTCATCAAATGTTGAAGCGACCACTTCTCCTTTTACATTTCTTTGCATGTCAGTAACTTCTTCAGGTCTTTCGTCAATTAAAAGAATTATTTGAAAAACTTCTGGATGATTTGCTGCAATAGCATTTGCAACATCTTTAAGAAGCATTGTCTTTCCGGTTTTTGGTTGTGAAACAATCATCCCCCTTTGTCCTTTACCAATTGGAGAAAACAGATCAATAATTCTAGTAGAGATTGTACTCTCTTTAGATGAAATATTAAACTTCTCTTCTGGAAAAAGAGGAGTTAAATGTTCAAAAGAGACTCTATCTCTAACAACCTGTGGATCTAAGCCATTAATTTTGTTCACCTTAATAAGAGGGAAATACTTCTCGCCATCTTTTGGAGGTCTGACTGTTCCATGAACAGTATCACCAGTTTTTAATCCAAAAAGTTTAATTTGAGATTGAGAAACATAAATATCATCAGGAGATGATAGATAATTATAATCTGATGATCTTAAGAAACCATATCCATCTTGCATTATCTCCAAGACTCCTTCAGAATCAATTATACCATCAAACTCAAAATCAGGTTCTTTGTATCTTCGTCTGTTGTCTTTGTTGAAATTTTTATCTTGACGATTTTTATTACCACCATTATTAGGTCTATTTTCCTTAAAATTACTTTTGACAACCTTTGGCTCCTCAGGTTTAATATCATTTGATTTTTCTTCACTTGCATTACCAACAATTTTGTCAATAATATCTTGTTTTTTTAAACCTGTTAGTTCTTTAATGCCGATTTGTTCAGCAATTTCAATAAGCTCGGCTAGTTTTTTAGCCTTAAGCATTTTAATATTGTACATGTGTATATGTGGTTTTGATTTGAAATGTTAATAGAAAAATACTTCTTGGTAAGAAATAGTATAACAAATTTACGAATTTATTTTTAATTTGATAAAATATCTTTAATTGCTCATTATGTCAAGGTATTTTGTTGAGTTTTCGTATGATGGTTCAGACTACCATGGTCTTCAAAAACAGCCAAATTCTGTTACTATTCAAGAGGTTATTGAAAATAACTTTGAAAAGTTTATTGGCTGTGAAATAAACCTTGTTCTTGCTGGAAGAACTGATGCAGGAGTTCATGCAAAGCAAATGTATGCTCATTTTGATGTTGAAAAGGATTTTGAAAAAGATATTTTTTGCAAAAGATTAAATACTATGTTGCCAAAAGATATATGTATAGAGTCAATTAATCTAGTATCTAAAGAAGCACATGCTAGGTTTGATGCAATATCAAGATCTTATGAGTATGTCATATCTAATGAAAAAAATCCTTTTAACAATAAGTTTACTTATTACTTTAAAGATCACCTTGATCTGAAGAAAATGAATGAATGTTGTCTTGATTTATTAGATCATAAAGATTTTAAGTGCTTTTCTAAATCAAATACAGATGTTAAAACATATATTTGTGATATTAAATCTGCTCAATGGAAAGAGGTAAATAATGAATTTAGTTTCAATATTACTGCAGATAGATTCTTGAGAAATATGGTTCGTTCAATTGTAGGTACTATGATTGACGTTGGAAGATCAAGAATTTCTCACGAAAGTTTTAAAAAAATTCTTAAATCAAGAAGTAGGAGTGAGGCAGGTTTTTCTGTTCCAGCTTCTGGTTTAAGCTTGTTAAACATTAAGTATAATAATATTTTTATAGAGAGTTGGAAAAAGTAAAGGGTAAAATTTTTGACATAAATCTTTTTAATAAATTATTGATTTTTGTAAAACCCTACAATATATCATTCTATGGAGTATTGCTATCAGCAATTATAATTTCTCTTCTTTCAACTCTAACTCCTTACCTGCTAAAAATAGTAGTTGATGATTATATTCTTCCAAAAAATTATGATGGAATGCAAACCATAATTATGATTATGGTAGGAGTTTTATTTCTCGAAGTCATTTTTATGTATCTATTTGCTTACTATGCTAATTGGCTAGGTCAAAAAGTCATCAAGGATTTACGAGTAAATGTTTTCGAAAAAATTATAAAATATAAAATGTCTTTCTTCGATAAAAATGCTGTTGGAAGGCTTGTAACAAGAACTGTTAATGATATAGAGACTATTGCAAGTATTTTTTCACAGGGATTATTTATGATCATTGCCGATATTCTTAAAATGCTTACGGTATTAATTGTAATGGTTATAATAAGTTGGGAGTTAACTCTTGTCGTCATATCTATTTTTCCATTACTTATTTATGCTACCAGAGTCTTTCAAAAAACAATGAAAGTTGCTTTTGAAAAAGTTAGAAAAGAGGTAGCAAACTTAAATTCTTTTGTACAAGAAAGAATTAGTGGAATTAAAATTGTTCAAATTTTTAGTAGAGAAGAAGTTGAAATAGATAATTTTCAAAAAATAAATATTAGACATAGAGATGCATGGTTAAGAACAGTATGGATCAATTCTATTTTTTTTCCTATTGCTGAAATTTCTACTTCTATATGTATAGGTCTATTGGTTTGGTATGGAGGTTTTAACAATATCAATGGAGATAATATTTCTATTGGAACATTATTCCTGTTTATTTCAATGTCAGGTTTACTTTTTAGACCACTTAGACAAATTGCAGATAGATTTAATACTCTTCAAATGGGAATGGTTTCTACAGAGAGAATTTTTAAAATTTTAGAGGATAATTCACATATTAAAGATGAGGGAGCTATATCTAAAAGAAAATTTGAGGGAATGATCGAGTTTAAAGATGTAACTTTTTCTTATGTTAAAAATCAGGTAGTAATTAATAATATTTCATTTAAAATAAATCCTGGAGAGACTTTTGCAATAGTTGGTCCTACTGGAAGTGGTAAAACAACAATTACTAATTTAATAATAAGATTCTATGAGTATGATAAGGGTAAAATTTTAATTGATGGAGAGAACATAAATGATTTAGAATTAACTAACATTAGGAACCAGGTTGGAATTATACTCCAAGATGTCTTTCTTTTCGCAGATACAATATTTAACAACATAGCTTTATATAATGATAAAATATCGTTAGAAGATGTTCAGAATGCAGCTAGAGAGTTAGAAATACATGACTTTATAAATTCTCTACCAAATGGGTATGATTTCAATGTAAGTGAAAGAGGGAGTACTTTATCATCAGGTCAGAAACAGCTAATTGCTTTTCTAAGAGTATTAGTTAATAATCCAGATATTTTAATTTTGGATGAAGCCACTTCATCTATTGATTCTTATTCTGAAGAATTAATAAAAAATGCAACCAAAAAAATTACAAAAGGAAAAACATCAATAATTATTGCTCACAGACTTTCAACTATCGAATCTGCAGATAAAATCATATACATGGAAAATGGTAAAATATTGGAACAAGGAAATCATAAAGAGCTACTAAATATAAAAAATGGAAATTTTAAAAAGCTTTATCAAGAGCAACTTATAGAGAAAGAATTAATTTAACTTATTAAATAAATCTAAACACTCCTTTGCTTCCAAGATATCATGTACTCTTAGGATATCAGTCCCATTATTTAAAGCCATTGTATTCAAAACAGATGTACCATTTAGTGCTTTGCTAGGACTTGTATTTAGGAATTTATAAATCATAGATTTTCTAGATATACCAGCCAATAAAGGCTTTTTGAATTCTTTAAATCTTTCTAGGTTACTTAAAATCTCAAAATTATGATCTATGGTTTTGCCAAAACCAAATCCAGGATCGATAATTGTATTTTTTATATTAATACTCTCCAGTTCATTAATCTTTGAATTAAAAAAAGTATAGATAGACTCAACTACATTATTATAAGTAGGTTTTTTTTGCATATTGACAGGATCACCTTCCATATGCATAATCACATATCCTGCATTGAAATCTTTAACAACATCAATTAATTTAGAATCATATTTTCCTGAGCTTATATCATTTACTATTGCAAAACCATTATTTAGAGCAAATTCGGCAACTTCAGAATTATAGGTGTCTATAGAAAATAGAACATTATTAAAGTTTTTTGAAAACTCAATTATATATTTTGATGTTAACTTTAATTCATCCTCTCCTTTAATAATCTTAGACCCAGGTTTAGAGCTTACAGCTCCTAAATCAATTATATCTACACCTTGATTAATCATCTCAGAAACTCTTGAAACAGCCTTATCTATAGAGTTATATTTACCACCATCATAAAAAGAGTCATCGGAAATATTAAGAATACCCATAATTTTTTGAGTATTAAAATTTATTATTTTCCCGTTACAATTTAAAGTCATATTTTTAACCTTCTTTTCCAAAATTATATTAAAATCTAATATGGGAGATACAAAGTCGCAATATCAAAAAATAATAAATAAGTCAAGAAAGATATTTGAAGATAAAAATAGTGATTATGGATCTTCATGGAGAATTTTAAGATTAATTTCATTGGTAGATCAAATACATATTAAAGCTCAAAGAATAAGAAACCTTCAAAATAATATATTAAATAAAATTGATGAGGGGCAAACTTCAGAATTTTACGGCATTATAAATTATTCTATAATGGGGCTCATACAGCTTGAGATTGGAGTGGTTGATGAGCCAGATTTAAAACTTGATGATATTTTTGAACTGTATGACAAAAAAGTTTCAGAAACCTTTGAACTAATGATTGCTAAAAACCATGACTATGGAGAAGCATGGAGAGACATGGAAGTAATAAGTTTGACAGATCTAATTATTCAAAAAATATTTAGAATGAAAAGTATTTTGAAAAATAATGGTAAAACATCAGTAAGTGAAGGAATAGATGCTAATTTTCAAGATATTTTGAATTATTCAGTTTTTGCTCAAATTTTACTAAAAGAATAAATTTTATGAATCAAAAAATAGTTATTGGTAATTGGAAAAATTATTTGAATTATGAAGAATCAATTCTTCTTTCAAAAGCAATTTCTAATATCAGTATTTCTGACAAAACAAGGGTAATGATTTCCCCAAATCACTTATATCTAAAAGAAGTTAATGAAATTCTCAATAAAACTAATGTTGAAGTAATAGCTCAAAATTTAACTTCTTCAAATTCTTCATCAGATACAGGTGGAATAACAGCGGTAAATCTCAGAAATTTAAACGTAAATAGATCTATAATTGCTCATTCAGAAGCAAGAATTAGACAGAAGAACCCTCAGGATGTTCTAAACGAGATTATTCCAATGGGCTTTCAATTTGTATTATGCTTTGAAGAAATAGATCAAATACCATTTGATTTGTTAAGTAATGATTTTGAAATAATACTTGCTTATGAACCTGTCTGGGCGATTGGGACCGGAGAGACTGCATCAATTGATCACATTAATGAAATTCATGAACAGGTAAAATCAAATCTTAAAGATTTACAACTCAATATACCTGTCTTATATGGTGGCAGTGTAAACCCATCTAATTCAAAAGACATTTTAGAATCTGAATTTGTAGATGGAGTTTTAGTTGGAGGAGCATCAACTAAAATAGATCAGTTAGAAGGTATTCTTAATTCTATTTAACATTAATTTGTGAATCAGGTTTTTCTTATAAACTTATATTTGCAACGTTATGTTGAAAAGAACATTTATAACTTTATTATTAATTATGACTTTAACACTGAATTCCCAAACTTCTGTAGAAAACTCTATACATCAATTTAAAGTTGCAGACATTTATGGTAACATTTTTGATTTTTCTCAATTAAAGGGAAAAAAAGTTATGATTGTAAACACAGCCTCGAAATGTGGCTTAACATACCAGTATGAGGCTTTACAAAATCTTTACTCACAGTTTAAAGATTTAAATTTTGTAATTATCGGTTTTCCTTCCAACGACTTTTTATGGCAAGAACCAGGTTCTAATGATGAAATTATTGAATTTTGTGAGCAAAACTATGGTGTAACCTTTCCAATGATGAGTAAAGTAACTGTTAAAGGAACAAAAATACATCCTATTTATCAGTTTTTAACTCAAAAATCTAAGAACAATTATAGAGACTCAAGAGTCACATGGAATTTTCAAAAGTACCTTATAAATCAAGATGGTAGAATTGAAAAAATTATTTCTCCAAGGACTAGACCAGATTCTGAAGAAATTGTATCTTGGATAACTGATGTCGACTAATAAAAAATTCCCTACAAGATGTGTTCACGAAGGTGAAATAAAAGATACTATGTACCATGGTATAGTATCTCCACTGTTTATGTCAACTACATATCCATGGTTTGGAGGTGATGCTGAAAAAAAACCTTACCCTAGATATTTTAATACCCCAAATCAAGAATTTTTATCTAAGAAAATAGCATCTTTAGAGAATGGTGAAAAGGCTCTGATATTTACTTCAGGAATGGCTGCAATTAGCACATCAATTATGGCTAATGTCAGAAGTGGAGACCATGTCATATTTCAAGAGGATCTTTATGGAGGTACTAGAAATTTTATTAAAACAGAATTTGATAAATATGGTATTGAATATTCTTTCACTAAAGGCCTTGAATCTGAAGATTTTAAAAGTGAAATAAAAGATAATACTGTTGGAATATATGTTGAGACACCTAGTAACCCACTTCTTAAGATTGTTGATTTAAAATCTGTTTCTTCTATTGCAAAAGAGAATTCAATTTGGACTATGATAGATAACACTTTTGCAAGTCCCGTAAATCAGAACCCTATTGATCATGGAATAGATATTGTAATTCATAGTGCAACAAAATATCTTGGAGGTCATAGTGATATTTCTGCAGGTGCAGTAGTAAGCACTGAGGAAAATATTAATCTGATTTTGAATTCTGCTAAAAATTTTGGTGGAAATCTAAGTGACTATACTGTTTGGCTATTGGAAAGAAGCATGAAAACTTTATTTATAAGAGTCAGAGAACAAACAAATAATGCAAAATTACTATCAAAAATGTTAGAAGAAAATTCTAATATTGCAAAGGTATATTACCCTGGGCTAGAATCACATCGTTCGCATAAAATTGCAAAGAATCAAATGAAAGACTTTGGAGCAATGATGTCTTTTGATTTGAATGAAAATATTGATGTGTATAAATTTCTAAAAAATCTAAAGGTTGTTAAACCAGGAATGAGTTTAGCAGGTGTTGAGACTACAGTTAATTTTCCTATGAAAACTTCTCACGGTCTTCTTACCCAGGATGAGAGAGATAATCAAGGAATTGGAAATAAATTAATTAGGTTGTCTGTCGGAATTGAATCTTACGAAGATCTTTATAATGATCTTGATCAAGCAATTAAAAACTCTTCAGAATGAAACTAGATATTCTAGCATTCGGTGCACATCCAGATGATGTAGAAATGGGTTGTGGTGGTACAATTGCAAAATCTACTTCTGCTGGAAAAAAAGTAGGTATTGTTGATTTAACTAGAGGTGAGCTTGGTACAAATGGAACTGTTGAAATAAGAAACAAAGAAGCTAGTGAAGCTTCAAAAATATTAGGTGTTTCTTTTCGTACAAATCTTGAATTTGAGGATGGATTTATTTTTAATAATAAAGAGGGTCAAATTCGAATAGTAGAAATTATTAGGCATTACAAGCCAGATATCATTTTATCAAATACTCAAATTGATCGTCACTCTGACCATGGTAAAGCATCTGACCTAATATACGATGCTTCCTTTATAAGTGGCCTTTCAAAGCTAGAAACATCTTTTGATGGGAATATTCAAGAACCATGGAGGCCAAAAATTAATCTTAATTATCAGCAGTGGAATGACTTTGAACCGGATGTCTTAATTGATATTTCAAATTTTATGCATACAAAGATTAATTCAATTTTAGCATATAAAAGTCAAGTTATTAACGATGGAGGTTCAATATCAACTAAAATAAATTCTGAAAACTTTATTGAAAGTATCTCATATAGATCAAAAAATTATGGTAGGCTAATAGATGTAGAGTATGCAGAAGCCTTTCAGTCAAGAAGAAATATAGGTGTTAGTAATCTATCTGATCTTATATAATTTTCAAAAAAATCTTTATTATATTTTTTAAATCACCTATTTTTGCACCTCAATATGGTGGTTGTAGCTCAGTTGGTTAGAGCGCTAGATTGTGGTTCTAGATGTCGCCGGTTCGAATCCGGTCTTCCACCCAAGTTAACCGTTACATTACACGTTTAAAATAAACCCTTCAGCTAATGAGGGGTTTTTTTATTTTCAGATAGTTAAACTTCTCTAATTTAGGAAAAAATAGCTAAAAATGCTATTTAGTGGCAGTGCTGAGACAGTTAATTTCTCAAAAAATCCTGATAACAAATTAGAGATTATACCCCCGGGGTCATTTTTAAAATCAGTTTTCTTTTTGGGGGATGTGTCAGGCAGATGGTGTATAATCCTTTTGGTGGGAGGAGGGTAAGCAAGTTTTAAAAAAGTATAAGCCAAACAAACAATTTATTTATTCTGTTGGAACAAGCTTATAGTCATAAAGTCTCTCAGCTACCAAAATGTCACTATTGAACTC
>JADHME010000012.1 GCA_016780245.1 Flavobacteriaceae bacterium
GCGAAACCACCTCTACCGGGAAATCTATTATGGTTTAAAGGAAAAGGTTCAATTTGACTATGAACATCATTAGAATGAAGAATTGTAATTTTTACATCTCTAAAAAGTTGAGTACAAGAGTTTAGACCTAGAACTGATAGTGATGCAATACTGGAGTTATATATAAACTTTCTTCTATTCATTTCTTATAAACCTATTATCAACTTTTGATTCTAAATTCTCTTTATTAATTGTATAATCAATAAATGCATCTCTCAAGGAATAACCGAGATTGAATACTCTTGAGTTTCTTTCTAAAAAAAACATATTATCACCACCAGATAATAAATAGTCATTTGTAGCTAGAAAAAACTTATCATTTAAAGATTTTTCTCTATCAATTAAAGCTTTATCATCCATTATACTGAAACCGGATATTGGGTGTGGAAACTTTTCATTGCTTAAAAACAAGACCATTTCATCGAACACTTCCTTTGATATCTCTAATACAACTATTTCATTTTCAAAAGGTAATATTTTATAAGCATCAGTTAATTTTATTTCCCCCTCAAGTAATGAAGATCTAATTCCTCCATGGTTTTGAAGTACAAAGTCAATATTGTTTCCAAAACTTTTATAAAAAACTGAGTCTGCTTGTTTATAAATAATATCTGCAATTAAATTTCCTAATGAAGAATTAAACTTAGTATTAGAATAATCATCTTTAGTATATAGCCCTTTTGAAAAACCAATGACATTATCAAGCTTCAAATCAATAGAATCTTTATAAATGTTAATTATATCAGTTAATGTTGAGTCTTCTGGGCCAATTATATCAATTGTAGAATAATCTAAATTATCGTAATTATAGTTTGAGGAACAACTAGTAATAAATAATAGTATACCAATAAATAATATCTGGTAAAATCTATTCAAGTAGATTAATTATTATCAGATTTTACTTCAATTTTGATTTCCTTTTTTGTGCCATCTTCTGATATTATTGTATCAATCTTAATATCAATACCTTTTTGCCTAGCTCTTTGAATTCTTTTTTTAATATTTTCAAGAATATCATCCATATAATCAGCAGCATTTGGACCCTTACCAAATCTTTGTCCTCTAATCATGACTTTTCTTATCTTCTTCTTACCGTCATCTACCCATTCAATATCTGCGGATTCACTATCACTAAGTTTCATGATATGAACATTATTATTAGATTCCTTAATTGCGTCTGCAATACTTTTTGCAGCACCTTCATCTAAGGTTAAGCTAACTGAAAGGCATGATACTAACGATATGCTAAATAAAATTAAAAGTAGTTTTTTCATTTTTAAAGTTTCTCAAATTTAATAATTTTAAACTACTATGTTATGCATAGTACCTAAATATTTAAAAAAATTATAAAAAAAGCTTTCTTTTACTTTATTCTATTTACTGGATTAGTTCTATCGTCGATGATATTTGACAGCTACATTCATAAAAGTGATGATAGTGGATATCTAATAGCATTTGGTATATGCTGTTTGATTTTTTTTGTATTAGAATATTTAATACCTAAAATAAAAAATTAGATAGTTTCTATAACTAAAATTGCTATTATCATTAGGACAAACACTATGAATCCGATAAAGAAAATTAAAGATTCCATACCTTAATTTAATCATATTTAATCAAATTTCATAAATTTAGCATTCAATAATACGCTGAAAATGAATGAAACAGAGTTCTTGAGAATAATTTTTATGGTAGTGTTTATTGTTTTGGCATTAAGATTTCTATTTAAAAAAAGAAGATAACACATTCTTAATATAAAAGTTTATTCCATTTATTATTATATTGGAGCATTAATCAAAATTTAATTAATATGAAATCAAAAATTACTTTATTAGTAGCATTAATTGTTACTTCTATAGGGTTTTCTCAAAATAACCCTAACGATACATATATGACAACTTTTGTTTATAAAGCAAAAGATGGAATGGTAGACAAATTTGAATCTGCTGCAGAGAAAAAAACTAAAAAATTTAATAAAGAGGCTGGTAGTATAATTTTTACCTATAAAGTTCTAACTGGTAATAATGCTGGTGTCTACGAAAGATATCTAGTTGGTCAGTCAAATAAAAGTTATGATATTGACAGATCTGATGAACTTGAATATTGGGCTGAGAATGTCTCTCCTTATGCTGATCCTGTTGGTGGACAGCAAAGATGGAAATGGGAAGAGTGGGCTACAATTGGTGATCAACCTGAGCCTCCAAGATATCTTCATAAAACTATTTTAAGAATTAAACCAGGAATGGGAGATAATGTTGCAAGATATATTTATCGAACTGGTAAAGTTCTTGAAAAAAGAAATCCAAATGCATTTAGAAGAGTATTTACTCCAGTATCAGGCTCAGATATGAACATAATGGTTATTTTTTCTGGTTTTGATGAGTATGGAAGAGAGTGGTCTGAAAGTGAAACTACTTGGGAAGAAGACTACAATGAGATGTTTGGCTGGGAACAACAAGCTACAGACTCTAAAATGAGAGACAAAAGTTTAAGAGAGTATAACGGAAGAACTAGAACTACATTAGAGAGAATGTATTTTTAAAATCTCCAATAATATTAAAAAGAAAAAGGCTCCGAATGGAGCCTTTTTTATTGGAGTAAAGAAAGAGCTCCGTGGAGCCCTTTCATCCAAACAAAATAATTACACTCAATTATTCTGGAAGTACCACATTATTTATAGCATGTATAACTCCGTTAGAAGTTTCTACATCCGTAATAATAACTTTAGCTTTGTTACCCTTAGCATCTTTTACATATACATCACCTTCCCATAATTTAAGGGTTAGATCATTACCTTGTAAGGTTGTGACAGAAAACTGCCCACCGTTTTCGTTGATGGCATTTACAACATCAGTAGCCATAAATTTTCCAGCAACAACATGGTATGTAAGAATAGACTGTAAAGTCTTTTTATTTTCTGGCTTTAATAAAGTCTCTAAAGTACCTTCAGGTAAATTATCGAAACCATCATTAGTAGGGGCAAATACTGTAAACGGTCCATCTGAAGAAAGAGCATCAACTAATTCACCTGCTTGAACTGCAGTAACAAGAGTAGAGAAGATTTTGTTAGAAACAGCAGTTTCTACAATGTTCATATCGCTAATGTTAGATGTAAGTACAAGACTTAAAAACGAATATTTAAAAAAATTAATTAACATGATTTTTATATTTAAAATGAACGGCAAATGTTCTATTTTTTTAGATAAATCTTTATAATGAAAACATGTTTAACTTTTATTTAATAAATCTTTTAACATAATTTTATGTTTAAAAACTAAGGGTAAATGAAAATTAGATCTATCGATCATATGATTATCTTTACAAAAAAAGCCTATGGACTTTAAAGAGATCTTCACAGCCAGCATGATTCTTTTTGCTATTATTGATATAATTGGTGCTACTCCTATAGTTATTTCATTAAGAGAAAAGGTAGGAAAGATAGAGTCAGAGAAAGCAACTATAGTATCAATGATAATCATGATTGGATTTCTATTTGTTGGTGAAGAAATTTTAAATTTAATTGGAATAGATATTAATTCATTTGCGGTTGCTGGTTCTATTGTTATCTTTTTTATTGCACTTGAAATGGTCCTTGGTGTTACTATTTTTCAAGGAGATGAACCTGAGACTGCATCAATAGTTCCAATTGCATTTCCAATAATTGCTGGAGCAGGTACTTTAACAACCTTATTGTCTCTAAGAGCAGAGTATGAGCTTATAAATGTGATAATCGCAATAATCATAAATTCAGTTTTTGTATACATAATACTTAAATCTTCAACTAGAATTGAGAGGCTTTTAGGAAAAAATGGAATTGCTGTTATTAGAAGAGTTTTTGGAATTATTCTACTTTCAATATCGGTAAAGTTATTTTCAGCAAATATTAGTTTAATAGTTTAAGGTTAATGAGATACTTTAAGCTCATAACAATATACTTAATGTCAATCGCATATGCATATGTCGGCGTAAGACATTTTATTGATCCTGATTTTTTTCTTGCTATAATGCCTAATTACTTAACTTTTCATCTTGAATTTGTCTATTTATCTGGTATTGCTGAAGTTGTTTTAGGGTTAATGTTATTATCAAAAAAAACAAGAAAAACGGGTGCTATTGGGCTCATTATTCTTTTAATACTTGTATTTCCTGCAAATATTCATTTAGTTCAAAGTGAATTGTCACAATCTATACTTGGTGTAACAAAAAGCCAATCAATATATAGATTGCCTTTTCAGGGGCTATTTATTTTAATAGCATACTGGCATTCAAAAATTAATTAAATTTAAAAATGAATAAGTTTTTTAAGTGGCATGAGGAGATGATTGATAAGGTTTCAAAAGAGTTTAACCTTACTAAATACCAAATCTTAATTCTTACATGGCTAGAAGGTATTTTAATCGGAGTTCTTCTGTGTAATTTTGTTTTCTAAATACCTATAGTACCTTCAAAAACTAATTTAGCTGGACCTGTTATACTGATTTCTGAGTATGTTTCACTTCTTTTTAAAAACTTTACATCTAAATCTCCACCTAAACATTTCATTTTAATTTTATTGCTGCTAGTTTTTCCAAGATAGTTCATACAAATAGCTGATGCAGTTGATCCAGTTCCACATGCTCTTGTTTCATCTTCAACTCCTCTCTCATAGGTTCTTATTTTAAAAACTTCGTCTGAAATGCGTTCAACAAAATTGACATTAACACCTTCTTTTTTAAAGTAATCATTATATCTAATGGATTTTCCTAAATCTTTCACATCTAGTTCATCTGTATTGGTTGTTTCAACAACAAGGTGAGGAGATCCTGTGTCTACCCATACTCCATATTTATTTTCAATAATTTTAGAATTTAATTTCATTTGCATGGTAATTAATTCATCATTAATTATTTCAGCTTTATGAATTCCATCGAAAGCTTCGAAAACGGTGTGTTTATTAATTATATTATTTCTGTAAGCATATAGAATTGCACATCTAGATCCATTTCCACAAAGAGATCCTAGATTACCATCTGACGTATAATGAAGAATTTCAAAATCTGTTTTAATTGATTTTTTTATTATTATCAATCCATCACCTCCTATACCAATATTCCTATTGCAAAGGTTATAAATTTCAGATTTTGTTAGATGAAGAATATTTTCTCTATCATCAATAACGATAAAGTCGTTACCAGCGCCGTTGTACTTACTAAAGTTAATTTTCATTAAAACGCAAGTTTAAAGAATTTATGACTGAAAAAACTATTTTCCGTTTTGAATTGGATCAGAATCTGGCATCATTTTGTTCAGTATAAAATATACTGGACAAAACTTAGTAAACGGGCTTATAATTTGTAGAAATCCTACACCAATTACTATCCATAGAAAATTAGAATCACCAGTTAAATAACTTAAACCTACACCTGATAGATATAATAAACCTACTAATGCATCGTGAGCTCTTACTTTTGAAATATTTTTGTCCATTTTTTTTAATTTAGGGTTAATTTTTATTACATTAAATATAACAATTAACTATATAAATTATGAAAAAATATTTATTATTATTAACAACTTTATTATTTATAAACTTTGTTAGCGCTCAATCATTTAGTGTTTTTCATATTCAGGTTGAAAAGGGAGGAGAACAAGCTCTTTTGAAACTTTTTGATGACACATTTGGCGATAAAGAGTTTAAATCAGGTGGAGTTCAAATAGAAGCGATACATGTCGGAGACATCGATGGATATGCTTCACACAGAATTGCTTTTATAGGAGATCCGTCTAATTGGGGAACTGTTGATGAATGGGAACCAAATGAATTTCAGTTATTCTGGTCAAGAGCTCAAGACCACTTCGAGTGGAAAAGATCTGCTTCTGGTAACTTTTTAAGTTATGATGGAGGCGCTATAAGTGAGTATGACTACTATCAAATTTATGAAATAGATGTAGATGACGCTGCTGCCTTTAAATCTGCTCATGATAAAATTGTCAATCAACTTTCTGATGTTAGAGAGGGTAGACCAGTTGCTCTTGGAGATTTTTCAATAGGAGGAAATGGTGCTTCTCATTGGGTCGGTGTTGGTGCTAAAAATTGGCAAGATTTAATGATTCAGAAATCTAAAAATGAATCATATTCAAAAGAGTGGCAAGCATATTTTAACAACAGAGGTAAAGTTGAGGATATGAGAAATTATACATTCTGGGTTGTAAAGAGATATGGTAATTTTTAAATCCTAATTGTAAGCTTAATTAAAACCCTCTTAAAGAGGGTTTTTTATTTTTAATATATAACATTTCTTATCTCACCCCATGTAACAAGTTTTATCTCTTCATCTTTCAACAACTGTTTTATCTCTTTAGAGTTAAATACATCATAGTCGAGTTGTCTCCATAGGGAGCCATATTCAGGATGGTCTATTGTTACAGCCTTAAGTTCCTCGTTATCATACCCCAGATGAAGAAGGAATACGTTTAGTCCCGGTTCTAAAGATTTAATTTTGTTTGAATATAATTCATACCAATCTTCATATTTATATATATCCTTTACAATTACTGTGCTCGCAAGATCTTCCCCAAAAGCTGCTTCTAAAAAAGTTCTATCAGCTCCTGGATATAGCATATAAATATCATTTACTGGAACTATATAATCAGGCATTGGAAAATCATCATCAAATAGATTTAAAGCTCTTGATTTAGTAACCATTGATACAAGTTTATTTTTATGTCCAACTTCAATGTAAACCCTCCAAAGTTTTTTATTTACTGCAAGTGCACCCATATGAGTATCAATATGTGTTGGATTTAAACCAATTTGTCTTGAAAAATCAATTTGTGCTTGAAGCTCTCTCCTAACTTCCTCTGGATTAGCGTTAATATTAACATCACTTGTATTGTCATAGAACTCATTATCTTCATTTAAAAGAGAGGTTATTTGGTTAGATGATGAGACTCCATCCCATTTGTAGTTTTTCCATTCAGCTGTTAATGTTAGGTGTAATCCAATATCATAGTTTGGATTTTTTTTATGAAATACAGCAACCTCTTTAATCCATGGTGACGGTATCATTGCACTTCCTGAATTAATTGCATTATTTTTATACCCATCAAAAGATGCAATGTTAACTGAGTGAGATACTCCTATGTCATCACCATGAATAATTAAAAGTCTAGCATCTTTTTCATAACCGAGTTTTTCAGCGATATTGTCTATCTGGGCATTAGAATTTATAAATAATATCAAAGAGATTATTAAAGCAAAATTTTTCATAACTATATTGATTTATAACATAATATAAGTATATTTTGGATAAATACATTTTTATG
Organism: Flavobacteriaceae bacterium; assembly: GCA_016780245.1. GTDB lineage: Bacteria > Bacteroidota > Bacteroidia > Flavobacteriales > Flavobacteriaceae > Marisimplicoccus. The sequence goes on from JADHME010000012.1 coordinate 7,345, forward strand.
AAAAAACTATTCATATTTCTATTTGTTCTACTAGTTACATCTTGCTCAATCGAGTCAAGTGAAAATAAAATAGGAATCGTAATTCATGGGGGAGCTGGAACTATTCTTAAAGAGAACATGACTCAAGAATTAGAGAATTCCTACATTATGAAATTAGAAGAAGCTGTAAAAGCTGGATATGATATTTTAAAAAATGGTGGATCAAGTAAAGATGCAGTAGAAAAAGCAATAAGAGTTATGGAAGATTCACCTCTTTTTAATGCAGGCGTTGGTGCTGTCTTAACTAATGATGAAAGGGTAAGTCTTGATGCATCATTTATGGATGGTGAGAATTTAAATGCTGGAGCAATAGCAGGATCTAGTTATATTAAAAATCCAATATCTGCTGCAATTGCTGTGATGGAAAAATCTCCACATGTTTTACTATCATCAAAAGGTGCCGATGACTTTGCTATTGAGAAGGGAATTGATACTGTTCCAAACTCATACTTTATAACTGAAAGAAGGCTTAATTCTCTTAGAAGACTTAAGGATAGAAATAGTATCTCATATGAAGACCCGTTTATAAAAGACTCTAAATATGGAACTGTAGGGAGTGTCGCTATTGATATAAATGGAAATATATCTGCCGGAACCTCAACTGGTGGTACCACAAATAAAATTTGGGGTAGAATAGGTGATGTGCCTATTATAGGTGCTGGAAACTATGCAAATAATGAATGTTGTGGAATTTCTGCAACAGGATGGGGGGAACACTTTATAAGAAATGTTGTTGCTTATGATATAGCTGCACAAATGATTTATAAAAATGAAAACATTAAAGATGCATCAAAAGTATCTCTGGATAAAGTTAAATCAACAGGAGGAGATGGGGGAGTAATTGGTCTTGATAAGAATGGAAATGTTGCAATGGAATTTAACACAGCAGGAATGTATAGGGCTCATATTGATAATGAGGGAAACATCACAATTAAAATTTATAAAGATTAATTCTTTGGTTTAAATACTGTTCTTTCACTAAGGTTTAAAAGAACTTTGGACTTTGAAAACAAAAGGGGAAAGTATAGATCATTAGCCCAATCTTCGTATAAATTATCATAAAATTTACTATCTGGATCCCCTGATTGACCTGGAGAATTTGTTGCAAAGCTATTATCCCAATTACCAGTATCAATCATTACTCTAAAACTACCTCCTGACCTTTGATTTAATGAGTTAGAAGTTGATCCTGGGGTATATCCATCACCTCCTCTTGGGTATGATTTTAGTCCAATTATGTCTCTAATTGAATCATTTACAACTTTTTCTAGGGGGTGATATATTTTGACATGTTTGAAATCTTCCTGACCATAAACCCAATTATCAGGATTTTCTCCAAATTTTTCTTTTAAATTATCTATAGAAGAATTAAAGGTTTTGTTCAAAAGTTCTTTTCTTTCATTAATATTCATTTTAGAAATTCTTTCAATTACTTTAAAAAGCTGCATGTATATGTATTTACTTACGCTTTCTGGAATAAATTTCTTATTAACTTCAAGAAATAGCTGATTCTGCCACTCAACATATATTCCAGCCTCTATGGATGATTTAGAAAGCTTTTTATCCCATTTCTCAAGCATAGAAAAGTATTCAATATTATTAGAGATAAGTCCAGAGGAAAGATTAATAATCTGTTCAGAAGGAATTGAATAATAATCAACTTGTAGTTCAAGCATCTCTTTTAAATTAAATTTCTCTTTACTCTCAAGAACTCTATTTATTCTGTCACCTCTATAAGGGTCTGCCCAGTCAAATCCTATTGCTTCCCATCTATTATAATCTTCAGGAGTTACATTTTGATTTGCTGTAGATATATAACCTATTTCTGGATTATATAGGTTAGGTTTTTCTATTATTGGTAGATAGGCTTCCCACTTATTACTTCCGTCACCACTAACAGGAACCATTCCACTATGAGTTTTTCTAATTGGAGCTATTCCAACAGCTTGCCATCCGATATCTCCATACTTGTCAGCCCAGACCATATTCTCTCCTGGAATATTAAAATAAGTACAGGCTTCTCTAAATTCATCCCAAGTTTTAGCTTGATCCATTCTAAGAGATGCTAAGTAAGGTGACCCTCCAATTTCTGACCATCCATTTTTGACTGCATAAGCTTTATTTCTTTTAGTATCTATAAAGGCTACTGGACCATGAACTGAATAAAAAAGATTAACATCAACATCTTCAGTTCCTTTGACTCTAATTGTCTCCTCTATGATCTCAAACTCATTCCACTGACCATTATAAAAATATTGGTAGGAGTTTCTAGGGTTAAGATCATAAATATATAAGTCCTCTGCATCAGTCCTAAAAACTGTTAAGCCCCATGCTCCAATGCCATTGTGTCCAATTGAAATTCCTGGTATTTCCGGTTCACCTCCTCCGATAACGTTCCATCCTGGTGCTACCAGATGTGCCATATATCTTAAGGAAGGATTTGATAGAGATCTATGTGGATCATTAGCTAGAATAGGAAAGTTTGACTCAGATTTTTCAGCTGAGATTGCCCAGTTATTACTTCCTATAGAGTATTTATCATTTAACATATCATCTTCAAAAATATCTGCAATTTCATCACCATTTCTGTATTTTTCTAATATGTATTTTTCTTTAAATTCAATAGGGTCTCGATATGCATCATATAATCTTAAGATATCTTGTTTTAAGTCCTCATAAGTAATATTATCAGGTAATTTTAGAGATGGCTCTTTAGGGTGAAACCATAACAAATCTTTAACTAGATCTTCCCCGATTAAAGAAACTGCTCTACCTATGTCTAACTCTTCTTCAATATTTCCCAGAAGTCCTTGGTGTCTTGAGATAACAACTTCATTAGTCCAAGCCTCTGGTTTTATACCTAAAATATCAAATTCAATTGGCAATACATCGGGATTAGCATTAACCTCTTCAATGTACTTATTTACTCCCGATACGAATGAAGAGACTATTTCAAAACCATCTTCGTGATAATGATTTAATTCATCTTTGATATCTCCTCTAAACTTGAATAATCTTGTTCCTATATCTCTCTCAAGCTCATCTTCACCAAATATTTCTGAAACAGTGCCTGTAGCTTGTCTTCTCCATATTTCAAATTGAAATAATCTGTCTTTTGCAGCCAAATATCCCTGCATAAAGAAAAGATCATTTTGATTATTTGCATAGACATGGTTTATTCCATAATTATCTCTTAAAACTTCAACTTCATCTTGTATTCCAACTAATTCAATAGAATTTGAACATGATAACATGAGAACTGATATAGTAAGTAAAAGTGGTTTTTTTATCATAGATATTTATTTCAATTTATTAAAAATAAATTTCTTGTGCCAATCTAAAGGTATTAGAGTGTGCCTCAATTATATTCTTTAGAAGCTCTGAATATCCTCCACCCATAGATACTTGAACAGGTATTGAATTTTTTTTGCACAATTCTAAAATAAATTTATCTCTTTCTTTACATCCATCTATCGATAAACCAAGTCTACCTAATTTGTCATTGTTAAGAACATCAACACCAGATAAGTAAAAAATAAAATCTGGTTTAAAATTGTCAATAACATTAGGTATAATATCTTTTAATTTCTTTAAATAGAATTGATCATCTGTATTATCCTCAAATTCTACATCGATATCACTTTTTTCTTTTCTAAAGGGGTAGTTTTTTTTACCATGAAAAGATATTGTAAATACTTCTTTATTTGTACTAAAAATTGATGCAGTACCATTTCCTTGATGAACATCTAGATCAATGATCATAATCTTTTTTGCTAGTTTTTTATTAAGAAGGTATTTAGCGGCAATAGCTTGATCATTTAACATGCAAAATGCTTCTCCTCGATCGTAAAATGCATGATGGGTTCCTCCTGCAATATTCATTGATATTCCATGTTTAATTGAGTAATGGGCACATTCAATTGTACCTTGGGCTATAACCATTTCCCTTTCAACAAGTTCTTTGCTGAGAGGAAATCCTATCTCTCTTATCTCTTTTTTTGATAGTTTGATATTTTTGAATCTCTCGAAGTATTCTTGTTCATGTGTTTTTAAAACAATTTCATCTGAAATAATTCCAGGCTCAAAAAAGTTATCAGAGGAGCAAGTATTTTCTCTTAGTAATTGTTCTGTAATTAGCTCATACTTAATCATTGGGAACCTGTGATTCTCATCGAGAGGGTGAATATAATTTTGATTGAAGGCAATTTTGAGCATCGGATAAATATAAAAAAAAAGACCTCATTTGAGGTCTTTTTTAATTTGTTGGAAGATTACCATCCAGAGCTAAGCTCAGGAATTAATTCATGGTGTCTAATGCTTCTACCATTTTCCTCCAGAGCGTCTGAGGCTTTCCCAGAATCTTGTTCATAAGCATCTTCTCCAAATAGCTCATTATATTTAGAGATCATACTTTGAAGCGGCTCTCCATAATCTGAATTTTGACCAGCAAAACCATCATGATGAAACCTTACTTGAACTACATTTCCGTTACAGCCTGAATTACATACCAAAACACTCATTCTAGAGGCATAACCGGATTCTGTCATGGCTCTCTTAACTCTTCCTCTAAATCTCCAGAAATCTTCCTCACCTTCATCTTTGTAGTTATAGTAAATAATTCTTCTAAGATTCATTTGCTTAGGATTTTCTGGGACATAAGAAGCCCAATTTGACCTTTGCCAATAACTATTTCCTAATGATGTATGAAGGGGACCAACTGTTTTCTCCCAATATTGATTTCCTTCAATATCTTCATTATCAAAGTCTGAAATATCTGTAGTAAGCTGCATTCTTAGGTAATTATTTGCTTGAGTTCCAGATAATATCCTAAATGTTATCCATCTAGGTTGATCATCTTCGCTGTTAAACATTTTTGTTTTTTTGGCTACAGCTTTTTCAAAATCTGCAATATCTCCTTGATCTACTTGAAGAACACGAGCCCTCATAAACCATTGTTGAGGAGTATCTTCCTGTGCTATTGTAGGTACAATAGTTAATAATGCTAATAATAAAATATTCTTTCTCATTTTAATTTATGTTTAATTTGAACTAGCTCCTCGAATTAATTGCATGTGAACAACTCTTCTCCCATTTGGCATTAATGAAGCTTCTACTCTTGCCACATCTTGCTCATAGGATCCACCACCAAACATTTCATTGTACTTTTCAACTAATTTTGGCAATCCTTCTTGGTTAATATTTCTCTGAGCTTCAAAACTTTCATAACTGAAAAAGATTGCTACCCAGTTACCATTACATCCAGAAGAACAAACCATAACATTCATAGCTGAATCTAATTGGTCATCACCTAAAGCAGCTCTTGCTTTAGCTTGTCTTTCTCTAAATCTCCAAAAGTCAACTTCACCCTCATCTTTGTAATTGTAAAACATTACCATACGAAGATCATTATCTGAGGAGCTTTCGGGTACGAATGATGCATCAGCATTTCTCCACCACATAACTGTTCTTCCTGCAGAATTTGACTTTATATACGGTCCAACGTTTTTAGACCAATAATTAGCTTCCTTTTGATCAAGACCAGCATCCATCATTTCTGGAGTACCAACTTGAACCCGAAAAATTTTGCCAGTATCTTCTCCAGATAAAATCTGAAAAGTATAATAAGCTAAATTGTTTTCGTCATTATTGAACATCTGAGTTTTTTTACTAGCTGCTTCAATAAATTTATCCATTTGACCTTGCTCAATTTCAATTGTTCTAGAAGTGTAAATTTGACTAGAAGCAAATGTAAAGCTTAAGGTTAATAGAAGTAATAATATATTTCTCATATTTAATTGATTTTAAGATTATATATAAATATAGTAAGTAAATTAATACTAAATGAGATTGACTAATAGCATTATCAAAAGAATTATTAATATGATTGAGCTAAAGTATCTAACAGGATCCTTCATTTTTTTATTCTTTTTTCAATAAATAATTTCCAAATAATTATAAATATGACAGTGACAATTAAGAATTTAATGTCTAGTGAGTCTCCGTAATTTAAAAAGTCTCTCATGCTACTAAATTAGTCAACAATAACAAATGTAGTTGTACTTCTTTTACTTGTCTCCCTCCCGTCTTTATCTGTTCCAAATTCTAATGTTGTAAGTGTTCCAATCTTTTTGTCCTTTTGAATGCTTAGCGAGTAAAACGTATTATTTTCATACAGTAATCTTCCTGAAACAATTCCCCTTTTTAAAAAATCTAAATTCTTATTTAATTCAGACTCATAATAACCAACAAGTCTTGTAAGTGTTGGTAGACTAGTTTCTATTATAATATCTTTTTCACTCAAGGTTATTTTTCCATTAATATCTAAGTCCATTAAGTTAATCCCATTATCTCTTACAATCTTTATTTTGTAGACACCTAATAAATCATAATCTTTTAAATATTCACCAATTAATCTGTTGCTTGCAATTCTCTCAAAATCATTTTCGTCAACAAAATTGAAGAAATCTGAAAAATGACCAGAATAAATTATATCTGATGCAAGAACTTCATACTTCTCACTAGACGACTCTCTTCTTACTAATCTAAGTATATCCTTATACTCTCCTTTGATTATTAAATAAGAAGAGTATTTATTCTTTTTCTCACTCTGTCCAAGAACCCAGTGAATGCTATCTCCTTTGATTAAAGTAAATGCATTTCCGTAGAGTGATATTACTTCTTGAAGTTGGCCTTTAATTTCATAATCTTGAAACTTAAGATTTGCTGTTTTTTTTGAAAAGTCTAGATAGTATTTTAAATCATTACTATCATAAAATATTTGACTAAATGATAAATTTAAAAACAGTAAACTAAATGTTAAGTGAAAGGCTTTAATCATTTTCTAAATAATAAATTAAAAATGCCATAAATGAGTATGATTGTACCAATTATAAATAGAAGTATTGGGTTAATAAACTTGTATATTAAGTCAAATCCCATCATTATAGATAAAATATTCAGAGATATTGACCCAATAATTAATATAATAAGGTAAAGTTGTCTCAACTGGTTTAGATTGTTAACAATTTATGAAAAATTATCAAATGGAATAAATATTGTGAGGTTGTTAAAGTTAAAGACCTCTAATAAAAGAGGTCTTTAACTTTAACTAACTTGACTAGGTCAAGAACACGAATTTAATGAGTAAATTCTGTAAATATTCTTAAAGAAAGTATAAAATTTAATTTATTCTAAGATATAATCATTTTTAAGATGAGAAATTTGAATCTTATATGACTTATACCAAACAGGCCCCATCTTCTTTGCTTGAATTTGTAAACTATTGTTTTTCCATTTATCAACAGAATTCATGTCTTTCCAGTAAGAGATAAAGATATTCTTTTCACTTGAGCTAAATAATTCATGACCCAAATACCCATCATTTTTTTTAACCTCATTAATAGTAAGTAGATCCATTTCTTCATATCCTTTAAGATTTGTAGATTTTTCATAGATAAATGACGCTATGATTGAACCTTTAGATATTTTGGTTGACATTTTAGATATATTTGTTTCTAATATAGTTAAATAAAATGTTGGATTCCGATATTAAATCTATACTTGGGGGAAAGTATAATGATAGTTTTTTTAAACAAGCCTCTTCCTTATCTAATGTTCTCAACAATGAAGGTATATTAGTTTTTGATTCATTTATAAATCCAAAAGGACTAATTAAACTTCAAAAAGAAGCTGCTGAATTAAAACCTAATTCATACAAAAGTTCATCTGAGTATAATGCTTATGTTTCTGATTACGATGACAAGTTTCCTTCAGAAAGTCCAAGAAACAGAATAATGAGTACTACAAAAAAATGTATTCCAAATGATTTAATTCCAGAAGATTCAATATTACAGAAACTATATGACTCTAGCTTTTTAAAAGACTTTTTTTGTGAGTTATTAGATAAGGAAAACCTATATCCTTATGAAGACTCATTATCTAGTATTAATATTAATTATTATGATAAAGGTGATGCTTTAGGTTGGCATTTTGATAATTCAGATTTTACAATAACACTATTAGTTAAAAATTGTACAAAAGGGGGGGTATATGAATTTTTTAATGACATGAGATATAAAGACGGTAAAGAAGACTATGATTTTGTAGAGAAAATATTAGACAATGAAGTTTCAGGAACCAAAGTAGATAGTATCGAAGGAGACCTAATGATATTTAAAGGAAATAAGTCCATCCATCAAGTAACTGCAGTTGAAGAAGGGGAGAGAATATTAGTTACATTTAATTATAATGAAAAAATGGGAGTCTCGCTATCTAAAAAATCAAGAAAAACCTTTTTTGGAAGAGTTAAATAAAAAAGGTCTCTGAAGAGACCTTTTTATTATTCTTCAGAAGAAACAGCCCTTTGTTGTTGATAAACATAAAAGAATTGTACTTTACCATCCTTTATTGCAGCATCATTAACTTGATAAACTTCAATATCTTGACCATCAACGTTTAAAGTAAGTTGGTTTCCAGAAGTAACATAATCATTTACCTGGTTGTTCTCTGGGTTTTCACCTGTATTATTTATAAACCACATTGGAGCCCACCTTGGATTGTTAGTTTCAAACCAGTTTTCGAGAAAAGCAATATGGTCTTCTGTTCCACTTATAAATTCTCCACTTGGTCCCCAAACTGTTATGTTATCAGCATTTAGACTTTTGATTTTCTCAATGTCTCTTTCATTATGAGCTGTGATATATTCAAGCCAAACTTCTGATGCATTTGCAGGCCCAGCAGTGATTGCAGATCTTTGTCCATCTTGAAGGATTGTGAATCCAATTTCAGCTGGCTCAGAGCTTACTTGTGTATCACAAGAGTATAGAAATATAGTTAAAGTAAAAATTAAAAATATTTTTTTCATAGTTAATTTATTTAGTTTCATTAAAGTTAATAATAATTCTTTGGAGCTTTTCTTCTCTTGAATTTTTTTTCAAATAGATATGCAACATTGTATAAAAGCTGCTCATTATTAGAACTTGTGATAAATGTTATATTTGATGGCTCACCATTCTTTCTATATCCCATTGGAACTGTTAATGCAGGGAAATGAGCTGCTGCAGCTATACCTGCCATACTATTATCTACAGAAACAAATACATCAAAATTATAACTGGTCATTAAATCGTTTAAGAACTTAGTTGCATTCGTTTTTGTAGATTTCTTCATCTCTTCAAGCTCAATGTCAGAAACTTTATCATTTACAATCTCGTTAAAAATATATTGATTGTAGGGAGCATGCGTAATAGTATCTGTATTATTGAATTTTACTATATCAGAAACATTTTTGACAACAATGTTTTCATTAGCGAATTGATCAATATATTTAGGTAAATCCCTTTTCATATCTGAGGTTAGAATTCCCCTGAAGTATGGAAGCGAAATATTAGATGAAGTATATGATATATTATTTATTCCAATAGATTCTAAATCATTAACTGTAGATATGAATAAAGAATCTGATAAATATCTTGAAGAGTAACCAATCTTTAAATCAGATGATTCAAAGTTCTGCATTTCTTGTATATTAATTTTAATAGATTCTTTACTTAACTCATCAGATTGATCAAATCCAATCATTGAATTATAAATAATAGCATTATCTAAAACATTATTTGTCATCGGTCCAGAAGTATCGTAGAAGCTAGATATTGGAACAATTCCACTTCTGCTTATATTACCTATAGTAGGTTTGAGTCCTACTAAAGAGTTTTTTGATGATGGTGATAAAATCGATCCAGAAGTTTCGGATCCAAGAGAAGCTACAGCAAAATTTGCTGCAACTGAAACACCGCTTCCTGAGCTAGATCCTCCTGACTCAAATATTTTTCTTCCATAGGGGTTAAGAGTTTGACCACCAAGAGAACTATAACCTACTGGACAGGGTCTACAAAAGTAATACGCCCATTCACTCATATTCAGTTTTCCTAGAATTAACACATTATTCTTCTTCAAATTTTTTATTACCGTTGCATCATTATTAACTAAGTTATTCTTGAAAACGGATGCACCAGCAGATGTAACCATATCTTCAACGTTTATATTATCCTTTACGAGAATTGGAATTCCATAAAGAGGGTTATCAGCTTTATTTTTATCTAACTCTCTTGCTTGTGCAATAACATATGGGTTAAAAGATATTATAGAATTTAAGTATAAGTCCTTATTCATTTCATATTTGTAGATTCTATAAATAAAAAACTTTACTAGATCTTCATAACCAAATAAGTCTTTATCTATCTTACTTTGAATGTATGATATATCCTTGTTTAGTATATGCTCTTTAATTGAATTATGATATTCAATATCATATGACTTAATAAAAGAATGGAAAGGCTTAAAAATCTCATTTTTGTCATTGGAAATAGACTGAATCCTATTATACCTCATCCTTTTTATTTCATGATTAGAATTTTCAATTAATTCATCAGTTTCATCATAATTTTCCCAATAAATAATTTGATTATCATTACAAGAAATAATCAATAAAAAAAATAAGAGATATCTTTTCATTAAGTTAAATACTTGAGATTTGTCCATCTTCCTCCATTAGCTACATTATAGCCTCTGGATTCAAAAAATTTTTTGGCTGACTCAGCCCTAATACCCGCAGCACAAACGGTAACTATATTGTCTTTTTTATCAAATTCATTGATCCTATAAGTTAAATCTTTTAAGGGAACGTTTATTGAGTTTTTTATATGCCCAGATTTATACTCAGATTCTGTTCTTACATCAATGATAATTGCCCCTTGGTTTAATAATTCTTTAAAGTCCTTTTTATTGCCTTTGGTATATTTTGAAACTATTAATAAAAGTATAATAAGCAATAAAATTATCCACCAATATGATATTATAAATTCCATCATAATTTATTATGTTTTTTGAATTTCAAACTTACATAAATTCCAATTAATGAAAATAGAATTAATACTAGGTATACAAATTGATGTCCTGATATTCCTGGATAAGTATCCAATATATATCCATACAAAGGAGTGGCAAATATATCAGGAGAATATCCAATAATTGATACAATACCTATTGCGGTTCCTGTTAATATTATTGGTATTTCTCCATCTCTTAGAATTGAAAAATAAAGCCCTCTGATTGCATAAGTTCCAGTGGCTACAATAATCATTGATAATATAAACAGTGAATTTAAAGAAGATTTTATCATCCCTGATGAAAACAATATTGCTCCAACTAACATAATTATAAATCCGTAGATTATGTTATTAATATTACCTGTTCTGTCAGTGTAGAATGCAATAATTAAACAAACAACTGGCCTTAGGTATTGTTGGTATGCACCTACTTTGGCAGATTGAATATCATCATACATCATTACTTCAGAAGCATACAGAGAATATATATCTGTTATTTTATACCCCATGTATGCACATAAAATTATTAAACCAATATATATTACAGATTTTGATCTAAAAAGTTTTTTCATTTTATCTAAATTTCCAATCATATGACCTTTAGATGAGTCAATTCTTAAAGAATAGTAAACAATTACTCCAATAAAAAAAACTATAGCTGATGAAACACCTATAACATATTTAAAAGCTTCTTTCTTATCCTCTATACTCGCAGCAGATATATCATTAACCATAACTAATGAGAAAATTATAACACCAATAATACCAATAGATGAGGCAACCAATCCTCTTCCTGCATCAAGAAAACTAAAAGTTTTTCCTTGTTTTTTATCACCACCAATAATTGTAGTTGCCTTTATCATTGGAGCCCAAAAAAGAAATACTGTTGTAAAACCCCAATAAGCATATAGTAACTGCAAGACAATATATGATGGGTATGTCATCATTACAATTCCTCCAAATGATGTAAAAATTAGTGAAAATGAAAGTAGTTTTCGAGGAGAATATTTATCAGCTAAAACTCCACCATATATATAGGATAAAAAAGCGACTATTCCGTATGTTGTAAATAACGTTCCAAGTTCAAGGTTTGTAAGATTAAAAATATCTAAAAACGTAGGCCTAAAAACTCTTGCTAATACATATGGAAGAATATATATTGACTCAGCAGCTAAAATGAGGGTTAATAGATATATGTAATATTTATTCTTGATAACAGTTTATTTAATCATTTTAAAAAGCTTGTTAGAATCGATTATAGAAGCAAACTCTTCGCTCAAACTAGCTATCGAGGATTTGTAAATTGTTTCACAATCAATAATATCTCCATTAATATCTTTTGTATTGTAACATGCTGTAGAATCTGAGACTAAATAAGTTTCAAAACCAAGGTTACCAGACATCCTTACGGAAGTTGATATACAATGATTAGTAGTCATTCCAACTATCACAACTGTGCTTATTCTATTTTTTTTTAAAATTATTTCAAGATCAGTTCCTATAAATGCACTATTTACTTTTTTAGTTAAAACTATTTCACTTTCCAGTGGTTTAACAAAATCATTAAATTCAAATCCAGGTTTTGATTCATGAAGTTTTGATTCAGTATTAGTTGAGCTATGCCTTATATGAAAAATAGGAAGTTCAATTTCTCTCCATTTTTTTAAAATCTCTCCACATATATACTCAGCGTTTGGATTGTTTCTTTTAAACCCTGGATAGTCTTTGTCTAAAAATGCTTTTTGAATATCAATTAAAAGTAATGCGGGTTTTTTATTTTTAAATTCCAAACTAAAAATGAATTGTTTTTATAACTTAATCTAAATATATATAAATTGAATCAATTACTAAGAATACATGCTATATGGAATCCTCATGTTTATCATGGTTGGGGGAGAAGTAAAAGATTTTTTGAAGGTTGGTATTATAAAATTGTAAATGAGTCCCAAACTGGTGCTTTTGCTATTATACCAGGGATTGCAATGGATGAAAATGGAAATAAACAATCCTTCATTCAGGTATTGGATGGTATTAACAATAGCGCCAAATACTATAAATTCAACGCTGATGAATTTAAACCAACACCTAGGAGGCATAGTCTTAAAATAGGAAATAATTATTTTAGTAGAAATGAAATATCACTTGATTTACCCTTTTTAAAAGGAGATCTAAAATTTAAAAATTTATCTCCATGGTCAAATTCTTTTCTGTCACCTGGTATTATGGGACCATATTCATTTATCCCTTTCATGGAATGTTACCATGGTATTATCAGTATGAATCATGATATTTCAGGATCTTTAAAATATAATAATGGAGATATTTCCTTTAAAAATGGAAGAGGGTATATGGAAAAAGACTGGGGGCATTCATTTCCCAAAGCTTATATATGGATGCAAAGTAATCATTTTTCAAAACCTAATATTTCTATTAAATCCTCAATTGCAATCATTCCTTGGATGAGGAGTTCTTTTATTGGTCATATTGCAGGTGTATTAATTGGTGATAAGTTAATTGAGTTTACAACTTATAACGGTACTAAAGTAAATAAGTGTGAAATATCTATTGATAAAGTTAAAATTGAAATGGAGAATGGCTCATATTTACTGAGAATTCTTGCTCATAGAGAAAAAGCAACAACACTAGCTGCACCTATTGCTGGTTTTATGGATGGAAGAATTGATGAAAGTATGAGAGCTAGTATTGAGGTTGAATTATTAGATAAAAAGAAAAATATAGTCTTATTAAAAGATATAGGTGAATCTGCAGGCATTGAAGTAGCTGGAAAATATGAATTGCTTATTAAGTGAATAACTTTTTAGTATCTGTCACTAATTATTTACTAAGTTTAAAGAAATCAATTTATTATGAAGAAAATAATTTTAATACTAGCACTTATATTTTCAGTAAATGCTAGTTCACAATACTATAAATACTTTTATTTCTCTGTTCCAGCAGGTGAAGAATCTGAATATCTTCAAATGGAAGGAGAACATTTTGGTAAAGTCATGGAAAAGGCTGTTCAAGATGGAGCAATTCAGGGCTGGTCTGTATACAGAAAAGTTGATTCTAAAAGACATGAATATAATTACTATTCATTTGTAAATTTTGGGTCATTAGAAACATTAGCAAATCCTGGAATTGGTAAATATTTCAATGAAAGATATGATGAGTCAGGTTCTCCAGGTTTGATATCTAAAGCTCTTGATAAATTTGGCTCATATATGGTTTTTTCAGCAACCTTCTACAGACATGATGCTCAAATTAGAAATAACTCTGATGGTTTTAGATATTTAAAACATAACTATGCTAAGGTTCCAGACGTTGGTGCTTTTATTCAAGCTCAGGTTGATAACTGGGGTCCATTTATTAAAAAATACATGGATAACGGTGAAATAAATCAAAATATCTGGGTTGTTTCAAATATGATAAACCCAACAGGTAATGGTTTTGATTGGAATGTAAAAACAGTTGATGGATATGATTCACTTGAAGATTTTTATGATCCTGGTAAAGGTACATTTCCAGACTTAAATGAAGCAAACCTTGATGATATTAACAAGACTATACCAAATGGGTGGTATAAGTCATTATTGTGGGAAAGAGTTTATTGGATCGGTTCAGATGGTAAGCTTAAGAGTAATAATTAAAAATCGTTTGTTTTAAAAAATAAAAGCCCTCAAATGAGGGCTTTTTATTCAGCTAACTAAAAATTAGTTCTGACTCTCTGCGTAAATAGCAGCTTCTTCAAAAATTGCTGCTGGGTCTACATAACATGTAGTGCTTGCAATTTTATCTCCATCCCAAACCCATCTACAGTGACATGGATAGTTATATTCCTTGCCAGTAATTATAGATGTTGCAGACCAGTTAAAATCATGAAAAGTTTCAACTGAACCATCTGTAAAGTATCCTGTATAAACCTCTCTGTCGTTATGCTTGATGTCTTTAAAAATTAAAGAATGTGAGTTGTAACCCTCAATAATTCCATCTACATCAAATTCAAGATTATTAAACAGGTGCTTTCCATCTGGTGTAAAATATTCTCTTGCGATATCGAAATTACCTGCTAGGTATGAATCAGCAAGTTTAACCACAATCTCTGATTTAGCGTCATTATCCTGAACAAATCCAGAATAATTATCACCTAAATCACAAGAGATGAAGGTTAGAGCTGTAATTAAAATATAAATGTTTCTCATTTTATTGATTTAAAGTATCCTTAAATATATGAATTAAATGACTTGAGATTCATAGTCATCTTAAATTTCTAACTTTATAATATGAAAACCAAATCAGAAATTGTTGATAATTGGCTTGTTAGATACACAGGACTCGAATTAAAAAATTTTGGAGAGTATATTTTACTTACAAACTTTCATAAGTATGTAGATATTTTTTCTGACCTTATGAACTGTAGAGTTCATGGTATAGATAAAAATATGCCTTCAGCAACTTCAGATAATATAACAATAATAAATTTTGGTATGGGAAGTCCAAATGCTGCTACAATTATGGATTTATTATCTGCTATTAGGCCAAAAGCTGTACTATTTTTAGGGAAATGTGGTGGACTTAAGAAAAGAATTGATATTGGAGACTTCATTCTTCCAATTGGAGCTATTAGAGGTGATGGTACTTCAAATGATTATTTTCCTCCTGAGGTTCCTGCAATGCCTTCTTTTGCTTTGCAAAAAGCAATTTCTACTACAATAAGAGAACATGCCACAGATTACTGGACAGGAACTGTTTATACTACTAATAGAAGAGTCTGGGAGTATGATAAAAAATTTAAGGATTATATAAAAAAGACTAGAGCATATGCAATTGATATGGAAACTGCTACTCTTTTTACTGTTGGGTTTCATAATAAGATTCCAGTTGGTGCATTTCTTCTAGTCTCTGATTCTCCAATGTTTCCTGAGGGTGTAAAAACCCTGGAAAAAGATGAGATTAACTCAAAACAATATGATAGAAAACATATTGAGATTGGTGTTGATTCATTAAGAAAATTACAGAATAACGCTGAAACTGTAAGACACCTTAAATTTTAGTTATTACTTTTATTTCAATGAGGAAGATCTTTGTTATCATATTACTGCTAATAATTAGCTGCTCGAAGTCTGATTCTGATGTAGATAATAAATCTAAAGAAAATTATTCTGGTTTTAATTTCTATGAAGGTCTTTCAACTAATTATATTCAACATGATGGTTTAAGAAGAGAGTATCTACTATACATTCCAAATAATATAGATAATCGTCAAAACCTTCCTGTAATTTTTAATTTTCATGGATATTTAGGTCAAGCCTCTCAATTTTTTAGTCAAACTGATTTGGTTGACATTGCAGATAATAATGGGGTAGTTTTAGTCTATCCTCAAGGATCTAACCTTCCATCAGGAGGTTCTCACTGGAATGCTGCACCTGCAAACTCATCATCAAGATCGTTTGTAAATAAAAGCAATGCAGATGATTTAGGTTTCTTTAAGGAATTATTAGATGAAATAAACCAAGATAATTTGATTGACCTTAACAGAGTCTATGTAATTGGATATTCTAATGGTGGAATGTTCTCTCATTTTTTAGCTTGTAATACAGAAAACATAATTGCTGCAATTGGGGATGTTGCGGGTACAATGCTCAATGAAACATATAATAGCTGTAATCCATCTTCACCAATTCCAATATTGAAAATTCATGGAACATCAGATGGGGTAGTTGGTTACAATGGTTATAATGAGGGTGAATTTAAAAGTGTTGAAGAGGTTTTAGATTTTTGGAAATCTCATAATAGATCTAATAATGATGAGGTTATAGAAAACTTAGGAAGTACTTCAATATACTCAGAGTTTAATAATACATCTGTAAATGTAAATTTTGAAAAATATACATATGAATCAGATGAAAACAATAGTGAAGTTGTGCATTATAAAATAATTAATGGTGGACACTGGTGGGACTATAGCTCTGACGATAACTTTAAAACAAGTACCTTGTTATGGGACTTTTTTTCAAAACATTCAAAATAATTTTACAATGGAAATTCCAGATAAACTAAAGTTTGAATATCTACTCTCATTAGATAACCATATAGATACAGAAGGTATAGATAATAGAAAAGAAACAATGAAAAAGATATTTGAAATAACAAAAAAAATAGCCGACCTAGGTTATGGAGAAAAGGATATTCATGGAATTACCACCGATGAAGAAGTTTATATAAAATATGAACAGTGGAGAAAAGACAATGATATTTAATCTAAAGATGGGATAGAATTGTTAAGCATATAATCCAAAAAAACATCTTCAAGAAATTTTCTTAATTCTTCGTCTTTAACAATTTCATTTTCCTTAAATACTCCAAATTCAATATTTGCTTCATAATATGTAACTACCATTTCATACTCAGTGATATTTGAGTCATGCTCAATCTTTGTCTTTTTATATAGCAAAGTGTTGCCCTTATACACCTTTTCTCTTTGGCCCTTTTCTGTCTCAATTATTTTATACTTCATTTTTTCTTTTGAGCTTAATATAAATCCAGTATATAAGAATAAAAATATATCCAATAATAAAATAGTATCTCATACTTAAATTTAAAAAAATTCCAAATAATTTTATATCATTGAAATATGAATAAATTTTTAAAACCTAAACTAAATAAAGGCGAATATGTATTCGTTTTAACTGATAACAATCACGGAATAAATGAAGAAGATATTTTATGTTCATTTAAAGAAGATGGAAAATACAGTTTAATTTTAAAAAAAGAATTTGCAAATAAATATGGTATGTCATATGACTTTATTGCTGCTTGGATATCATTAGAATTATATTCTTCTCTAGACTCAGTGGGTCTAACCTCTATGTTTTCAAAAGCCTTATCAGACAATAATATCAGTTGTAATGTTATAGCTGGTTATAGCCATGATCATATTTTTGTAAATTACAAGGATAAGGAACTTGCTTTTGATATTTTGAGCAAACTAAAGTTTTAACTATGAAAAATATATTTACAGAACACCCAAATTCGGTAGGTGAGTCTTATTTTAAACACATGTTTTTTGCTGTAAAAGTTGGCTTAAAATTAATTTTGTGGGGTTTTGCAGCTATCTTACATGCAATATTTCCTTTTATGCTTAAAACATATGTATCTTCGAATATTAAGAAATTACACGACGATATTTTTGTAACTAGATTAAATAAATAATGGAATTAGACTTTGTGGTTATAGGTGTTGGTCTTCTGAATTACTTAATAGGTAGTTTTACTAACAATGAAAATGCTAAAATTCTTTTAGCTGGATATAACACCATGTCAAAAGCCGAAAGGGAAAAGTTTGACATTGATGAGTATCTTAAATTTTTTAAGCCTTTTTTTAAAAAACTTGGTATCTACAGTGTATTAATTTATTTTATTTCATCATTAATTTTAGATGAAATAACTACGATATGGGTTTGGACTATTGCTATAACAATTCCTGTAATTTATTTAGCTATTTATGGCAATAGCAATAGATTTAAAAAAAATAAATGAAACAGTGTAAAGCATGTCTTGAAATGTATGATCTTCCTAGTCTTAGTAAATATGGTTTTTTTGGGGATCACTGTCCTAAATGTGGGACCTTCAATTCAGATTTTAATAAAAATTCAATAATTAGTTTTATAATATTTATTGTAATAGCAATTACGCTTTATTTAATGGGTATTTTGTAATTTGATATATGAGCCTTAAGGAGTTTTTTGATTTAGTTTTTCTTGGTGTCGTCCTATGTGTATCTATAGCAATTCCTTTTCTATGGTTAAACTATTCTAAAAAAATAAAGATTAATAAAATTTTCACCTGGCTGATTTTTCTATTATTATTTTGTCTTTTAGCCTGGTTAGTAGTTAATGTATATGATTGAATTTAATAGTTCAATTTAAAGATATCGTCTAAAAGCTCCTTGATTTGAGGATATTCAATAAAGATAAGTGAGTCAATATACTCTGTCTCATAAGTTTTATATAAGTCTGTTAGCTCTGAATACCTTTTTTGGTATTCAGCCATTTTTAACCAAGTGATTTCTTTGAATTTATTTTTATTACTTTCTAAAGTAAAAAAATCATCAGATGTAAAATTCTCAAAGTATCTCCTTGCAGAATTTACCCTTATGTATTGAGAATCAATTTTTACCCATCTCTTAAATTCTTCATAAGTAGGATATTCAAGTATTGAAATATTACCAATATTTTCATCTGAATTAATTGTTTCGTTATTAACGATATTCCATTTACTAAACATATAAATACCAATACATAAGAATACTATCAGAATTACTTTAAATCTTGTTCTCATTTACAATAAGCAATTTAAAAATTATTAAATTAGTGACATGAGGAATATTCTTATTCTATTGGCAATATTTATCACCAGTTTTTCTCAAAGTCAAGAATACAAAATAACAAAGTTAAACGGTTTTAATGTTAGACTTTTTAACTCTAAGGTTATGATAGATAATGATTCAATTTCATTTACATATAGAAGACGTCCTCCTTTATCACTTAAAATCTTAAAAACAGAGGAGGTTGATAATAAAAAATATATTTATCCAGAGATAGAATCTCCAGTTGAAGAATCCTATTATACTTTATATAGTGATGGTAGAAAAACTTTTCTTGACCAATTTTTGATTGTCAACGGTGAAACAGTTGAACTAAAAATGCAAATATCCAGGATAGATTAAATATAAATTAATAAAACAATGAGAAAATTCTTACCACTTTTAATTGCTTTTTTTGCAATTCATTTTTCAAATTCACAATATGAAGGATACTCTTCTGACTCATGGAACAACCAAATTAAGGCAGAAGAAATATTTTCCAGCAAAATAGATAAATCTTCTTTTAAAAGGCATTTAAAAAAACTGACTGAAAGACCTCATGTTGTAGGAAGTGATGGAAATGCTGAAGTTATCAGATACATTGGGCAGATTATGAATGATGCAGGTTTCAAAGTAACTAATTATCCATATGACGTATACTTGCCAAATAAGCCGGGTAAATCACTTATAGAAATTGTTACACCTTCCAGAGATGTTTTAAATCAAAAGGAAGATGTAATTCCAGGTGATCCATTTACAGAGAATCCTGAGCTTTGGAAAGGTTGGAACGCTTTTTCTGGAAGTGGGGATGTAACTGCAGAAGTAGTTTATGCTAATTATGGTAGAAAGCAAGATTTTGAACAGTTAAAAGAGCTTGGAGTAGAAGTTAAGGGAAAAATCGTAATAGCAAGATATGGTGGAAACTTTAGAGGTTATAAAGCTAAATTTGCAGAGGCAAATGGTGCTGCAGGTTTAATTATTTATACTGATCCAAAAGACAGTGGTTTTACAAGAGGACTAGTATATCCAGAAGGTCCATTTTATAATTCATCTACTATACAAAGAGGATCATTATTAACAACAGATTTTACAGGTGATCCATTAACTCCATTTGAGCCAGCATTACCCTTAGATGGTAAAAAGAAGATTAAGAGATTAGACCCAAAAGATGCTCAGTTACATACAATACCAGTTACCCCTATAGGATACGGTGAAGCACAAAAAATATTAGGTCAAATGAAAGGAAATCCAGTTCCTTCTTCATGGCAAGGGGGGCTTCCATTTACTTATAGACTTGAAGGAGGCTCTTCTCTAACAGTTAGGTTAAAAGTTAATCAAAAAATAGACTTTGTACGTGCAACAAATGTGATTGGAATGCTAAAGGGAAGTGAATCTCCAGATGAATGGGTTATTCTAGGTTGTCACCTTGATTCATGGGGTTTTGGAGCAACAGATCCAAGTAGTGGAACAGCTATGCTTCTTAGCTTAAGTGAAACACTAGGTAAATTGAAAGATGAAGGATATGCACCTAAAAGATCAATCCTAATTGGTCACTGGGATGCAGAAGAGCATGGTGTTATAGGTTCAACTGAATGGGTAGAACAAATGAGGGATGAATTAAACGCTAAGGGTGTTGTTTATATGAACTTTGATGGAGCTGTATCCGGAAAAGGTTTTGGAGCTTCATCTGCTCCGACACTAAAAAAACTATTGGTAGAAGCTTCAAAAGATGTAAAATATCCATATACAGATCAAACATTATATGAATTCTGGAACAGAAATAATCAAGATGAACCTCCAATTGGTAATTTAGGAGGTGGTTCAGATCATATTGCTTTTTATATGCATGTTGGTGTTCCTTCCATGAGTGGAGGAGCTGGTGGGCCAAATGTTTATCATTCTAACTATGATAGCTTTAGATTCTATGAAAAATTTGTAGATCCTGAATTTCAAATGGGCTCTATGGTAGAGCATATAGCGGGACTTATGGCTCTTAGAATGGCTAATGGAGATCTTATCCCATATAACTTAAATCGCTATGCATCAGATTTGAAAATGCATATTTCAAATGCAGAAAGTAAAATTATTTTATATAATAAAGATTTTGATGGGTTTAACATTAC